>NZ_JBFWMI010000024.1:0-37701 GCF_050251695.1 Macellibacteroides sp. | reverse complement strand
ACAGGAGCATAAGGCACATACTTGGCTACACAGTAACCGGCATTGGCCAGGTTAAACGAAATATTATCGCTCATTCCATACAGCTGGGCAAAAAAGATACGTGTATCGTTTGGTTGTATCCCCTTTTTAGCCATCAGTTCGGCCAGATATAAATTACTATATTCATTGTGTGTACCGCTAAACAGTTCCATATAATCGATATGGTCCACAACAAAAGCAAGACCTGCGTTGTAGTTATCGTCGGTAGCCTGCTTGTCTTTGCAGATTGGATCCGGATATCCCATCTCGCTGGCCCTGGCTCGTTCGGCTTCCATGTAGGCACCCCGTACAAATTTAATTCCGGCTATGTAATTATATTTCCGGCTGTCGTCCCATATCTTCTGCAAATAGGGCATCCGATCGTGACGGTACATCTGCAATGTGGCAAATACAATGGCGCGTTTGCTATTAAACAAACGCATCGCCTCTTCCGTTAGCCGGTCGATAGCATCCTGAAAACAATAATCTTCGGCATCCACCAGAATACGTACATCGTTTTTGTAAGCACGTTCGCATAAAGACATAAAGCGTTTCCTGAATCTGGCAAACTCTTTCGCCTCAGCAGCCGTAAGAGTCTCCGGCTTTTCGGAAGCCTTGGCAAGAAGTTCATCAGTAACCATAGCCGAAGGTTTAAAAACCGTATAGGCGATGGTAGGATTGTTCCGGGCAAAATCGATGGAACGAAGTGTCTCTTCGTAACTATACCGGATATCCTGTTCACTTTGTCCGCCCTCGGCAGAATAATCCAGAATAGATTTTACATTGAACTTTTGGAGCTGCTCCATAGAGCGTGTACAGTCTTTCAGGGTTTCTCCCCCCACAAACTGTTTAAACAAGGTAGGCTTTACTGCCCAGGCCACCGGGAAATTGATTCCCAGGGCCAGTTGAGCAAGACCTTTGCCACACTTTACAATAAACGGTTGTTTTATGGCACGAAACAAGCAGTCGGCATTCCGCAAATCAGCATCCGATTTATGCGAAAAGGCAATTTCAGTATTAGAAAAGTCAAGCATGTTATTAGATTTTAAGATCGGTCGTTTTTATTTTTCGCCAAGAAACGGATAACCGTAATGCGTTGGCGAAACATAGGTCTCCTTGATGGTACGCGGGTTTGTCCACCGAACCAGGTTCAATGGTCCGCCGGCTTTGTCGTTTGTACCCGAAGCTCTTGATCCCCCAAACGGTTGTTGCGCAATTACTGCACCTGTAGGTTTGTCGTTTATATAGAAATTGCCTGCAGAATAACGGAGCAATTTAAAGGCTTTATCGATTGCGTAGCGGTCGCGGGCAAAGATAGATCCGGTAAGGCCGTACGGCGAGGTTCTGTCGCAGAGCGCCAGAGTCTCCTCGTATTGACTTTCATCGTAAACATAGATAGTGATAACCGGACCAAAAATCTCTTCCGTCATTGTTTTAAAGGCAGGATCGGTTGTTACAATCACAGTAGGTTCGATGTAATATCCTTCGGTTTTATCTCCGTTACCTCCAAAAAGAACGGTGGCATCGGGCGATTGTTTGGCGTAGTTGATGTAATCCATGATATTGTCGAAAGAGGCCTCGTCGATCACCGCATTTACAAAGTTGGTGAAATCGGTTACATCTCCCATCCGGATGGATTGAAGCATCGCACCTATCCGCTCTTTCACGTTTGCCCATAGGCAAGAAGGAATATAGGCACGCGACGCTGCAGAACATTTCTGTCCCTGATATTCGAAAGCTCCGCGCACAATGGCTGTTGCCACATCTTCGGCGGGGGCAGAGGCATGTACAAAGATAAAGTTCTTACCTCCGGTTTCGCCTACAATGCGGGGATAAGATTTATAGGTTCCAAGATTCTCGCCGATAGCACGCCAAAGGGTGTTGAAGGTTCCGGTAGAGCCGGTAAAGTGGAATCCTGCTAAATCGGGACTCTGGGTTACAACCTTCCCTATTACGCTACCCTGACCGGGAATAAAGTTTACCACACCGTCGGGCAATCCGGCTTCGTGGAAGATTTTCATCAAAATATAGTTGGAATATATGGCGGTAGTAGATGGTTTCCAGACCGCGGTATTACCCATCATGGCCGGAGCCAGGTTGAGGTTGGAGGCTATAGAGGTAAAATTGAACGGAGTGAGCGTGAAAACAAAACCTTCGAGGGCCCGGTATTCCATACGGTTAAGAATACCTGTATCCGAGTAAGGCTGATCGGCATAAATCTGTCCGGCATAGAAAGCGCTGAATCGTAAAAAATCGATCAGCTCGCAAGGAGCATCGATTTCGGCCTGCATCGGATTTTTACTTTGGCCCAACATCACCGAGGCATTCACGGCGTACCGGTACTTGGTAGAAATAAGTTCGGCAATGCGCATCATAACCGAAGCTCTCTCCACCCAGGGCAGATCCGACCATTCCTTCTGCGCTTTTACGGCTGCATCGATAGCCATTTGCACCTCTTTAGGACCGGCTTTATGATACGTAGCCAATACATGTTTATGATTATGAGGCATCACCACCTTGCCGGTATCTCCGGTCCGGATCTCTTTACCTCCGATGATAAGGGGAATGTCCCATTGTTCGGATGAAAGCTGACCGAGCATCTGTTTCAGGGCAATTTTTTCGGCTGTGCCGGGAGCATAACTTTTTACAGGTTCATTGATCGGTTTGGCAAATCTGAAAATAGCATTATCCATTGTAAAAGATTTTTTGAGGTTACATAATGTCGTAAACTTAGCAAAATAATCTGAAACACAATGGAGATGGCATCTAAAAAAAATCGTCCGAAGGGAATATTTCTGCATTACCACTCCGGACGATCTTATCCTTAATTAAACTCTTTTCTGAGTTGTTCCACCCAATCCTTTATACGTTGATGGGTTTGACTGGACTGATTCTCTATATCAATGGCCAATCCGAGGAATTGTCCGTCCCTCAACGCCCGCGACTGTTCAAAAAGATATCCTTCGGTGGATGTTTTTCCTACCAGTGTAGCTCCGGAAGAAACCATAAAATCTGCCAGAATACCAATCCCATCCACAAAGTTTTCGGGATAATTTACCTGATCTCCCAGTCCGAATACGGCAACTTTCTTCCCCTTCAATACCAGCGAATCAAGTTCGGGCACCAGTTCATCCCAGTAGGAAGGCAATTCGCCGTCGAACCAGGTGGCAGCTCCCACAATCAGGTTGTCGTATTGCTCGAACTCCTTTCCGGCGGCACTTTCAACAGATACCACATCGATCTCCGCATCTCCGAATGCCTCTTTTATCTCTTTGGCAACCAAAGCGGTCTTAACCGTATTGGTTCCATAAAACATTCCTATTTTCTTCATAATCTATCTTTTGTAGTCATTAATTACTTGTTGAACAAATATACTCAATGCTCTCAATAAGCCAGCAGATCGCTGGCAGCCTTGTATATACGGTCAGCATCGGGCAAAATTGCCTTTTCGAGAACAGGATGGAAACCAACCGGAGTAAAGACGGATCCAACGCGTTGAATCGGGGCATCCAGGTGCTGGAATAATTCGGTCCCGATGGTAGCAGCCAGCTCGGCTCCAAAGCCTGAGAAGACTTTATCTTCGTGTACGATCAGCACTTTGCTGGTTTTCTTTACGGATTCGAAAATTGTCTCCTTGTCCAGCGGTATCAACGATCGTAAATCGATCACCTCGCAATTGGCCACTTTATCGTTAGCCAGGCGTTCGGCAACCTTGAGACACAAATGAGTGGTATTACCATACGTGATAATTGTTAAATCGCTGCCGCTTCTGCGTATACGGGCTTTCCCGAATGGTACTTCAAAATCATCGGGAACAACGCAGGCAGCATCCAATGAATTATACAGAGCCTTGGGTTCCAGAAATAGCGTAAAACCTTTAGATCGCATGCTGGTGCGGAGCAATCCGGCGGCATCATCGGCAAACGAAGGATATACGATACGGGCACCGGGCAAAGTAGACAAGGCTCCTTCCAGGTTCTGCGAATGGTAGATACCACCTCCGATATATCCTCCCGAAGCCAGACGTAAAGTTACATTCGGAACAAACTGTCCGTTACTCCGCCAGTAGTCGTGCGTACATTCTACATACTGTTCGATTGCCGGCCAGAAATAATCAGCAAATTCGGCTCCTTCAATCACAATACGTATTTTGGGATCGAAGCGGCTCATTCCGTTGGCTGTACCAACAATAAAGTCTTCTGCAATCGGTGCGTTAAAGACCCGTGAGATCCCAAACTCCTGCTGCATCCCCTTGGTTACGTTAAAAACACCTCCCTTTTCTTTGTTTGCAACATCCTGCCCCCATAAGAAAGTATCCGGATTGTAGCGGAATTCTGCTTTGAGGGTTTCGTTGATGGCAGTAACCAGATTTACCTTCTCGCCTTCTTTCTGATGTGTGCCGTCCGGATATTTTTCCGCCTTGTATGGTTCCGGCATCACAAAATCAAATACGGTTGAAGGATCCGGATCCGGAGCGGCAATCGCCTTTTTATGGGCCGCCGATAATTCCTTTTTAGATTCTTCCTGAATTTTGACCAACTCCTCTTCCGTAAAACGGTTGTAACGAATCAGCAGACGATGAAATTTGTGCAATGGATCGGCAGCTTTTACATACGAGAGCTCTTCTTCATCACGATAAAGTACATGCTTATCTGAGTTTGAGTGTGAACCGATACGTACACAGTTGGCATGCACAATAACCGGACAATGGGTTCTTACTGCATATTCGTGAGCTTCGGTCATCGCATTCATTGAGTCGAAAACATCCTTTCCGTTGCAATAGATTATCTTCAGATTCTTGAATCCGGTAAAGTTGGCCGCCACCTTACGGTTGGCCGTCTGGTCTTTCTTTGGCACCGAAATACCATAACCATTGTCTTGTATTACAAATATGACAGGGAGTTGCTCCTTGCTGGCACCGTTAATAGCCTCGTATACATACCCTTCGGAGGTAGAAGCCTCACCGTGGGAAGTAATCACCACTCCTTTGTGACCGTAATACACCATTGCCCGTGCCACCCCAACGGCATGCAGATCATGATTACCGGTGGCCGACGATACGTTTTGGATGTTCCATTCCGGTTTGGCAAAGTGGTTGGACATATGTCTTCCGCCACTGGCCGGGTCGGTCGCTTTGGATAAACCGTTCAGGATAATCTCCTCGGCTGTTAGGCCGGCAGATAAAACCGTAAGCATATCTCTGTAATAGGGGAACATGAAGTCCATATTTTTCCTGAACACCTGTCCCATTGCCAGCTGAATACCGTCATGTCCGGCATAAGGGGCATGGTATGACCAGCCCAGCGACTGAAGTAAATAGGCCGGAGCCTTCTCGTCGATGGCCCGACCGAGCGTCATCAGGTGGAACCACTTCTTTAGCGTTTCCTTATCGGTTGTCTTTATATCGAATTTATTCATCTTTATTTGTTTATTATTTTACCACAGTTTTATATTCGAATCAGGCTTCCCATGCCTCCAGGTAATCGGCCACACGTTTAAGGAATGCACCTCCCAACGATCCGTCTATAATGCGATGGTCGTACGACAGGGATAAATACATCTTGTGACGGATTGCGATTACATCGCCTTCGGGAGTTTCAACCACGGCCGGCTTCTTTTCTATATAACCTACAGCAAGGATCGCAACTTCGGGCTGGTTGATGATAGGCGTACCGAAGATGTTCTTGAACGAACCAAAGTTGGTGATCGTAAAAGTACCTCCCTGAATATCGTCTGCCGACAGTTTATTGGCCCTTGCCTTCAGTGCCAGCGAATCGATAGAGTGTGCAAGACCGCTCAGACTCAACCTGTCGGAATTATGAATTACTGGAACAATCAGGTTACCATCATTAAGTGATACAGCGATACCTACATTGATATTCTTTTTCAAAATTACATTGTATCCGTCCACCGAAGCATTTACCTGCGGGAATTCGATCAGCGCCTTGGATACAGCTTCTACAAAGGCCGGCATGTAAGTGAGGTTGATACCTTCCTGACGTTTGAAATCGTCTTTATGCTTGTCGCGCCAACGTACCAGCTTGGTAACATCAACTTCGATTACGGTTGTTACGTGTGGAGAGATTCTCTTTGATTCCACCATCCGGTCGGCTATAATCCGTCTCACGAAGTTCATCTCTTTCACCTCATCTCCAGCGCCTACAGGAACAGTCGGTGCTGTTTTTGCCGGAGCAGCGGGTGCGGCAGTTGTACCAGGTTTGCTTTCCTGCGGAACAGCCACCTTTTGTTCCGACGCTGTTTTTGTCTCCTTTCGTGCTACCGATGTCTTGCCGCTCTGCTTGATCTCGATATAATCTTTGATGTCTTTTTTACTTAGACGGCCTTCAAATCCGGTTCCGGGAATGCGATTCAATTCGTCTTGCTGTATGCCGGCCTCATTTGCCAGACGCAAAACAACCGGCGAATACCAACGGTCGGCCACGGGGGCTTCCGTCTGTTGGGCAGGAACTGGCTCTGCCGACTCCTTATCAACTGTATTCTGGTCATCTGTGGAAACAGAATCATCGGTCTCTCCCTCCAGCAATACAAGCGCTACAACAGCTCCCACCGGTGCAGTTTCGCCCTCCTGAACGAGAATTTCCACCAGAGTTCCGGCTACGGGTGAGGGTATTTCTGCACTTACCTTGGCCGTGCTTACTTCAAACAATACTTCATCTTCCTGAATAACATCTCCCTTTTTGACCGACCACTTCATGATCGTACCTTCGGTGATACTTTCGCCCAGTTTAGGCATTTTTATTTCAAACTTCGACATAGAATTACTTTATTTAATTAATCTTTTTTTCACAATACACCTTGCCCGAAGACAGTTTTACATATAAATCGTAATTGCCTCACTTTGGCGCGGTAGCTTGAAAGTTCCACTGTGTTGTGGCATATTTTTCCTCTTTAAGCTGATTGATTGCCTGCAAGTCGTACGGGCTGAACTGATATTCGTCTTCTACAATCTTCTTTTTCAGTAAAAAGGATATGATAATATTCTTAAAATCTTGTAATTGCAAGGCTGATGGCAGATAATGTGTAATATTGGTGACCGGACTTCGCACCGAATGTACATAGGCTGCCCGACGTTCTACACCCCATTCGGCTGAATCCGACAAGTCTCCCTGTAAAGCTGAGGCCAACATCTGTAGATTGGTTTTGTAAAGAAGCGTAGCATGATACATACATTTGCCCCGGTGAATACATTGCGCACTTCCCGAAATCTTTAATCCCTGAACAGTCAGCCCCCTGCGTGAATCAGCTTCCGCGGGGACTCCAACTTCAGCCAACAAGTCGACCATCAGTGAAGTGTATTTGTCAAAATCGGCATTCCTGCTGGATTCGATAAACGTAAAATTAAGATTGCCCAAGTCATGATACACGGCACCTCCGCCAGAAAACCTACGTACCACTTTGATATCTCTTTCCTGAATAAAAGCTGGATTTATCTCCGCCCATACATTCTGATGTTTACCAATCACCACCGAAGGTTCGTTTTGCCATAGCATAAATACATCTTGTCCGAACGAACGAAGCAGGTACTCTTCGGCCGCCAAATTAAAATATGCATCGGTACTATCATTCAAAATACTCACCATAAATCAACTCTTTTCTTGCATTTTATAAAGTTATCAGGCAAACAGACTTTCGTGAATAATCTCGCTCACCGTTGGATGAGGGAATACTACTTTACGGAAATCGTCGACCGTAAGCTCCTGTTCAATGGCCATGCCCGCTATGGTAATCAGCTCGGAAGCAGGATTGCCCAACATATGACATCCTATAATTTTAGCCTCCTCATCAATAATAAGCTTACAAAGACCGTTACCCAGTTCATTTTCTGCAACAAAGCGGCCCGAATAGGCCATAGGAAGTTTAAGTACCTGATAATAGGTACCGGCGGCTTTCAGTTCTTCTTCTGTTTTTCCTATGCCGGCAATCTCCGGATTAGTATATACTACGCCGGGAATGGCTTTATAACTCATCGGATCGTCTATACCTAAGATATGGTTTACGGCCACATCGCTTTCGCGAATAGCGGTGTGAGCCAACATGGAGTAACCTGTAATATCCCCACAGGCATATACCCGGGGATGAGAAGTTTGCATGTACTCATTCACCTTTACGCCGTTACGAAGGATTTCCACTGATAAATTTGATAATCCAACTTTGTCGGTATTGGCCTTTCTTCCTACACTCAGCAAGATTCGATCGGCATTGATAATGGAAGTTTTACTGTCTTTTTCAATGGTTACACCCTCGGGGCTAACCTCCGTTACTTTTGTATTGAGATGGAAATCAATTCCTTTTTTAGCATACTCCTTTCTCAACATGGCAGAAGTCTCCTTGTCCATGGCACCCAATATTTCGGGCATCATTTCTATTACAGTAACTTTTACACCCATGCTGTTGAAAAATGAGGCAAATTCGATACCGATTACACCTCCGCCGATAATAACAAGCGATTTTGGCAATTCTTTTATTTCAAGAGCCTCTTTGGATGTCCAATAAGCGACATCGGCAAGTCCTTTAATAGGAGGAATTATGGTATCTGATCCGGTACAAACCAGAACATATTTAACAACATATTCCACCTCGTTGCATGAAATCCGGATCTTATCCGATTTCTCTCCCAACAAGGTAGCTACCCCTTCTACAATCTCTACACCGCTGGAGGTTAATTTCATTTTAACCCCTCCGGTAAGTTTTTTAACAACCTTGTCTTTTCTGGATATAATTTTCCCCAGATCAAAACCGGCTTGTTCTCCTTCTAAAATTCCGTACTTGGATGCTCCTTTCATATTATCGAGCAATTTTGCCGAATAAAGGAGTGTTTTGGTTGGGATGCAACCTTCGTTAAGGCATACGCCACCAATTGCATTTTTCTCAAAAAGGACTGTTTTCAGACCATTTATCGCTGCTTTTTCTGCAGCATTATATCCGGCAGGTCCGCCGCCAATAATCGCAATATCGTATTCCATTGCTCCTGTTTTTAATTAGTACCAGTTAACACGAAGCTGTTGTCAACCAGAAATCCGATTGACAACAGATATAACTAAAAACAGATATAAGTACGTATTTGTTTTGGCCTGATAAATTACATCAATAAGCTGATAATCTTAAAAATAACTCAAATCCCATCCGACTGTTATGATATGGGCAATTCCACATGCTTGCTTTAGGTGTTTTTAAATCGGGCATTCCTTCTGGAGTAACCGAACGAAACCATTCACCATGTTCTTTGTCGATCATCCGGGCCTTTACCCACTCCCAGGTTTTATCGGCAGCATGCAGGTAATGCTCGTTTCCCGAAATTTGCCAGGCATTCACACAGCCAACAATAGTCTCTGCCTGACACCACCAGGAAAGTGTTCGTTGATAATCGGCTCCATGCCTTTCATAAATAAGCGAACCATCTTCATTCCGGCCCTCTTTAAGGGCTGCGTCCGTCAAATTAACAGCAATCGGTTCAATCCTTTTTAGCAAGGCTTTATCTTCCAATACCTCTGCTGCTTCTGTTAACAGCCAACCGGTTTCAATATCGTGTCCGTATGAATCGATATCCTCCAGACTCTCCCATTGATTATTAAAAAAGAGTTTCAGGTGATTTGTTTCCGGATTGTAAATTTTATCTACAACCAAATTTATAAGAGTATTTAATCTCTTCTGTAATCCTTCGTTCCGCCATACCCGGTATAACGACGTATAGGCTTCGAGCAGATGAATATGGGTGTTCATGGTTTTGCTGGCTAGGCCTGTTCCGTCGTATCCATACTTTGGTGGAACTTGCCAATTCCGGGTAAAAGATTCAATGTATCCGTCGTTTTCAAACTCCCGGACCTGAGTCTCGAGTACTTTATAAAGATCGATACTTTGCATCAGACTCTCGGTACTTCCGGTGGCTCTGAAATGTTCGGACAGTCCGTAGATGGCGAAGGCCATTCCGTATGTCTGCTTCTCCGTATCCAATGGCGTACCATCTGCATGCAGGCTCCAATATACGCCACCCAATTCCTTATCTATAAAATGATCAATCAAATAACGCTGTGCCCGATTGGCCAGATGCTTGTAGTTTTCTTCTCCAAACAAACGGTAAGCAGTAGAGAACGTCCACAAAATCCTGGCATTCAACACCACACCTTTTGCTTCATCGGGACGAGGTGTACCGTCGTTCAATATCATTCCGTAAAAACCTCCGGAGGGATCTACCGCATACTTTTCCCAGAAATGAAGTACATTTTCCTTCAAATCTTTCAACACTTCATCCCTTAGTGTATCAGCCTCTACGTTTGCCTGAGCAGAAAACACAAACAAAAAACCAATCAATCCAACAACAAATCTTTTCATACATTCTTATCATATTAATATAGAAAACAGAATCATGAACAAAGGTTACATCCATGTTTGTCTGCAACTATTTGTTCAGCAACTGTTGCGCTGCCAACACCAGAAACATATAGTGGGAAGAACCACCACCTAACACATATTCTGTCTGTTGCCAGAGATATGGGAAAGTAAGCAATTCCGGGAAATCAGGGCGAATCAGAGCAGTACCGGAAATTACTCCTCCGGGAATGTAAGACCAGTCAGCACGGTTTAATCCATAACCCACCGTAGCTGATTTTGCTCCCACTCCCGAAGCGAAAGAAGCTGTATTACTACCTGGATGACACCCCAGAACAAAGTTAAGGGCGTTGAATACGTAGTCTGCATCAAATAGATCGGGGTAACTCTTAGAAAGGAAATACTGTCGGAAACCAAAGGCCTGAATGTCCCAGCCTGCACCCCAGATATGAGGACGATACGGAATACCATAAGGTGTTTCAGTTCTTTGTTTCTCAAACTCGGCACTCAGATTCTGCAGACTTTTACGTATGGCACTTGAAAAATCGGAATTGCCGATCTGCTGGTCTGCACGTGCAATAATCCATCCCAGATCTTTTATATGCTCCTGGATATAGGCACGTTCTTTCAGGAGGTAGTTTTTATATTTTGCATCTCCGGTAGTGATAAATAATTCTACCGCTGCATGAATTCTGGAGGATTTAGCTCTGGGCTCATCACGCGTAATGTCGAAAAGGGTACGGGCGGTTTGCAACGACTGGACACTTAGAGAGTCGTTGAATCCCTTCAAAACGCGGGAAACCGCAGCTAAGTGAGCTGCTGTACTAAGCTCACGCGATGGATTATCTTCTGTAAACACCCAACGATCATCTTTATTTCCAGGGATGTTATCTGTCATCGCTCCTGCATCACCCAGCAATACATATTGTCTCAGGTCGTTACAGATTATCCCTCTGTACAAGCGTCCAAGCGAACGATAAGCTCCCACCACACTGAGTGCTCCATTCTCTACCTGCTGTAACATATCCGGTTTGCCGTCGGGCTGATGTATCTCTGTAATGCGGGTATGGAAATCGATGGCGGTTGCATCGTATTTCTGTCCGAACGATTCGTATGCCAATGCCAGAATATATGCTTCCCCGCTTTGAGATTCTACCCGAAGATCGAAATCTCCCGCATCATGCCATCCTCCAATATTCAGTCCCGGTACTATATCTCCGGGGTTAAAACGGGTAAGTGTAGACGTTCCCTGACTATAACCATCTATATGATTTAAGGCAGGTGCCATACGTGCATCGTCAAGGTGACAGAAATTATGCCACACCCTGTATTTTTCATTTACTCGCATATGACACATCTGGACAGGTAAAAAATACTCCAATACAGGCTGCCACACTCCTCTGTCGTAGATATTTTTGGCAATTCGAAAAACGGAGGAGACGGAAGCACCGTATCGAATCAGATAGAGTCCTTCTTCTTTTATATCGCTGAAATCGGCTTTTAAATAATTGTAGCGGAGAAATGCCCCCCAGCTCTTCAGGTCGATTGTCTTTACCAGCTTTTCTCCCTGGGGGGTAACGGAATATAATTCAGCCTTTACCTGAGGTTGATCCCTTTTATCCAGCTCTATTACTGCTAACTTAGGCTGTGCGGGGTGATATCCCAGTTGGGAAGTCTGCACAATCGGTTTATACAACCAGTCTTTTACAGTATTAGGGGTGATGGTCCATTTTATAGCTCCCTTAGTCACCCCTGCAGGGATATCAGTTCGTACTACAAACCATCCATTATTATGATTCATCCTGCCATCATACAGTTTAAGCATCTCTGAATCAGATTTAATTGTAAATCTGTTATAGGGATCGTCGGGGCGAATTGTAAAACTATATCCTGCGGCATAGGGTTCTGCTATAAGATCGTCTGCTACAATCGGACTATAGCCCGATCCCACAAGCTGTAGGATATCGGCTTTTTTATCTTCGTTAACCGACTCAGGCAAATAATTGCCTGTATGCCGATGATTAGAAGGAATCGAGATAGCCGGTCCATTGGGCTGTTGAGGGAAGATTCCTGTTTGATCATCCATAATCCAAGGTTTGCCAAAAAGAGAACCGGGGAAAAGTTCGAAATTAAATCCTACCTTCCCAATAAATTCTTCGGGGATAGGACGGTCCAGGTCTACCGTGATTTCTACCGAACCACCAACACCTCTTACTGTTACAGTATAGTTAAACTGAAGATCAGGATAAATCATAGGGTTGAAACCTGTCAAATGACGCGACGAATCAGGGTAAGAAAGATTGGCAACAATAGCATTGGCGGATACATCCACTTTACGACTTCTTTGTGCAGGAACCGGCTGCCATTGTCCGGGGGTTTGTTCCAAACGTATGTCGCCATTAGTTGCGACTCTGTTTCCATGCATGATGATACAAACGCCACCCTGATGTCCTTCAGGGTAAATGTCGTCAAATGCCATTACATCCACACCGCCATTCTGAAAATAACCCGACGGATTAAGCTTAAATTCCTGGGCGTTGGAAAGGGCACACGCACTTATCAATGCCCACAAGCCACATAGTAGTTTTCTCTTCATAATTCTTATTCAATATAATATATTTAATACATAGCAGTTTCCATTTGTAAAACTTATCAATCTGCTGCTAATAGTGGTTTAAGGCTGTTCTTACTCAAATATTAATCACAAATATAGTATTTTTATATTGGAATGAAACCTACCTGCAAACATTTTATATGGCTTATCTGTTTTAGGGTTGATAGCAATTATAATGTTTATTTTAAAGTAATAATACAATGTCAATTAAAAGAGTTTGGGTAGAAGACGACTGCATATCATGCGGTAGCTGCGAAAGTATTTGTCCGGAAGTATTTGAAGTTATTGATATTTCACAAGTAAAAGAAGGTGTTGTTTTTGCCGATTTTGAAGCAGGGATCACCGATGCTGCAGACAATTGCCCGGTTAGTGTAATTAAGTTTGAATAGATAGATAAATGAATCGTTTTTTACGGCTGTTTCAGTTTGTTATGTACATTCTGAGACAGCCGTTCTTGTTTGTATTAGGTTATAAATCGCTATCAGTCTTTCAGTTTGACTTATAAATCCACATTAGAAAGGCAATATAATAGACATTTTGCTTTTTATTTCTATCTTTGAGGCATCATATTATAATAAATTACAGCAGATGAACGAACAAATTAAACAAATTGCAGCGCGTCTGGCCGGACTTAGAGATGCCCTGGAAATAACAGTGGAAGAGATGGCCAATGTTTGCAATCTCTCAACTGAAGATTATTTGTTGCTGGAAACCGGCACGGTTGATATTTCGGTAAGTGTGCTCCATCAGATATCACAGGCCTATGGCATCGCATTAACAACACTAATGTTTGGCGATGAACCTAAAATGAGTTCTTATTTTGTAACACGAAAAGGGACTGGCGTTATGGTAGAGCGTGTTAAGGCGTATAAATATCAATCACTGGCAGCAGGTTTTGTAAACCGGAAAGCCGATCCGTTTATGGTAACGGTTCATCCCAAACCGGAAGATGAGGAGATATTTCTAAACTCCCATTCCGGACAAGAATTTAACATGGTTGTAAGTGGACGAATGTTGATTCGGATTAATGGAAAGGATCTCATACTTAGTGAGGGCGACAGCATTTACTTTAATTCCGAACTTCCGCATGGAATGAAAGCTTTAGATGGTGAAAAGGTGAGTTTTCTGGCTGTAATATTATAATGAAAGAGAAAAGAAAGATCATGTTAGAAAGATTCGTAAAACAAACGACATTTGAGTCGCAAGAAGATTTTATCAAGAATTTCAAGGTTATAGTTCCGGAAAATTTCAATTTCGGGTATGATGTTGTTGATGTTTGGGCAGATGAAGAGCCAAATCGAAAAGCTTTGTGTTGGACAAACGATAAAGGAGACCATGTAGATTTTACATTTGCCGAGATTAAAAAATATTCCGACCAAACAGCTTCATACTTTCAATCGTTAGGTATTGGTCATGGAGATATGGTAATGCTCATTCTAAAACGTCGTTTCGAGTTCTGGTTTTCCATTATTGCCTTACATAAGTTAGGAGCTGTAGCAATTCCGGCAACCCATCTGCTTACAAAGAAAGACATTGTTTATCGGGCTAATGCTGCTGATATTAAAATGATTGTTGTTGCCGGAGAGGAAGAGATTACCAAACATGTGCTAGATGCTATGCCGGAATCTCCAACTGTTAAAACATTAGTTTCGATTGGTCCGGAAGTTGCAGAAGGTTTTGAGGATTTCCATAAGGGAATTGAAAATACAGCTCCATTTACCCGCCCAAAGCATGCAAATAGCAACGAAGATATTTCTCTGATGTATTTTACTTCAGGCACCACAGGTAACCCTAAAATGGTTGCACATGATTTCACGTATCCGTTGGGACATATTGTCACAGGTAGTTACTGGCATAACCTTCATTCAGACAGTTTGCATCTTACTATCGCCGATACAGGATGGGGAAAGGCTGTATGGGGAAAGTTATACGGTCAATGGATTGCAGGAGCAAATGTGTTCGTATACGACCACGAAAAATTTATTCCGGCAAATATGTTACAGATGATTCAAGATTATGGTATTACATCATTGTGTGCTCCTCCCACTATCTTCCGTTTTTTAATCAGGGAAGATTTATCAAAATATGATTTATCATCTCTAAAATACTGTACAATAGCGGGAGAAGCTCTAAATCCGGCCGTTTATGAATCGTTTTATAAATTGACTGGAATCAAATTGATGGAAGGCTTCGGTCAGACTGAAACAACTCCTACAGTAGCTACTTTTCCATGGATGGAACCCAAACCAGGATCAATGGGTGTACCAAACCCCCAATATGATGTTGATTTGATTCGTCCGGATGGCTCTCCGGTTGAAGATGGAGAACAGGGCCAAATTGTGATCCGTACCTGTAATGGAAAACCGCTTGGCTTGTTTAAAGAATATTACCGTGATTCTGAACGGACTAAAGAAGCTTGGCACGATGGTGTATACTATACCGGAGATATTGCCTGGCGCGACGAAGATGGCTATCTGTGGTTTGTTGGCAGAGCCGATGACGTTATAAAAAGCTCAGGCTATCGTATCGGTCCGTTTGAAGTTGAAAGTGCACTTATGACTCATCCCGCGGTTGTGGAATGTGCCATTACCGGTGTTCCCGACGAGATACGCGGCCAGGTAGTTAAGGCAACTATCGTATTGGCTAAGGATTACAGAGAAGCTGACAAAGAGGCTCTTACAAAAGAAATTCAGGATCACGTTAAGAATGTAACAGCTCCTTACAAGTATCCACGTATTGTTGAATTTGTAAACGAGCTTCCGAAAACAATCAGTGGTAAAATTCGTCGTGTTGAAATCCGCGACAAAGACACAAACAAATAAAACTGGAAAACTAATATTTTATGCTTCGTTTTAAAAAAATAGCAGTAAAGATTGGTAGTAATGTACTTACCCGCAAAGACGGAACGCTCGACATTACACGCATGTCTGCGTTGGTAGATCAGGTAGCCGATCTGCACAAGCAGGGGGTCGAAGTGGTACTTATTTCCTCAGGGGCTGTTGCGTCGGGACGAAGTGAGATTAAGGTAAGCAAGAAGCTGGATGCTGTTTCGGCGCGTCAACTTTATTCGGCTGTTGGACAGGCAAAACTGATAAACAGATACTACGAATTATTTAGAGAACACCGCATTTCGTGTGGACAGGTACTCACTACCAAAGAAAACTTTGGTAGTCGTACCCACTACCTGAATCAAAAACATTGCATGGAGGTAATGCTTGAAAACAAGGTTATTCCCATTGTTAATGAAAATGACACGATTTCTGTTACAGAACTCATGTTTACGGATAACGATGAGCTTTCGGGATTAATTGCAGCTATGATGGGTATGGATGCTCTTATTATACTGAGTAATATAGACGGTATATACAACGGGAATCCATCAGAACCCGGTACACATGTTATCAGGGAGATCGAAGCTGGGAAACAGGATCTTTCAGAATACGTACAGGTTACCAAATCACAGTTCGGAAGAGGAGGAATGCTCACCAAGAGCGTGATAGCTCAAAAAGTAGCCGACGAAGGAATTACCGTCCTTATAGCAAATGGAAAAAAAGACAACATCCTTCCTGAACTGCTGGCAAAGGATAGCAAGACTATCTGTACGAGATTTATTCCGGCAGAAAAACCCGTGAGCAGTGTAAAAAAATGGATTGCTCATTCGGAAGGTTTTGCAAAAGGGGAGGTGCATGTAAATAAAGGAGCAGAAGAGGCCTTGCTATTGCCTAAGGCTTCCAGCGTTTTATTAGTTGGAGTTATCAAAATTGTTGGTAACTTTGAAAAGGACGATATTGTTAAAATAATGAACGAAGAGGGAATCCAGATTGGGGTTGGTTGTGCCGGGTATAGCAGTCGGGAAGCATCTAAGCTGATTGGCAAGCGCGACCAGAAACCCCTGATTCATTACGACTACCTCTACTTAGATTGATAGCTTATGGATTTGAATGCAACTTTCAAACGTGTACAACAGTTATCGGCATCACTGGTTGGACTGAGTGATGAAACAATTAATTTGATATTAATTGAAACAGCCGATGCTGCAGTAGCCCAAAGTAAATTTATTTTGGATGCTAATGCATCTGATTTGGCATTAATGAATCCGGACGATCCTAAATTCGACCGGTTAAAACTGACGGAAGACCGGATTAAGGGTATTGCATCCGACATGAAGTCGGTTGCCTCACTCCCATCTCCTCTAGGCCGGATTCTGGGAGAGTGGATTCGTCCCAACGGAATGAAAATTAAAAAAGTTTCTGTTCCTTTCGGAGTAATTGGTATGATTTACGAAGCTAGACCGAATGTTACGTTTGATGTGTTTTCTCTTTGCCTGAAATCGGGTAATGCCTGTATTCTTAAAGGAGGATCAGATGCAGATCATTCCAACCAAGCATTGGTTAAGATCATTCACGGTGTCCTTGCAAAATATCATATTGATCCGGCTGTTTGCACATTACTTCCTGCCGACCGAGAAGCTACTACCCAGCTGCTTAATGCTGTTGGATACGTAGATCTGATTATTCCGAGGGGAAGCAGCTCGTTGATTAATTTTGTAAGAGATAACGCGCGCGTACCTGTAATTGAAACAGGTGCAGGAATTTGTCATACCTACTTCGACACTTCGGGTGATAAAGTAAAAGGTAAAGAAATAATAACCAATGCAAAAACTCGTCGGGTTAGTGTTTGTAATGCTTTAGATTGCATTGTTATTCATAAAGATCGTATCAGTGACTTACCATTTCTTTGTAGTGATCTGGCTGAAAAAAGAGTTATAATCTATGCTGACGAATTAGCATTTTCTGTGCTCAGGAATAATTATCCGGAGGATTTACTGAAGGTTGCGACACCAGAAAGCTTTGGAACAGAGTTTCTGGATTACAAAATGAGCATAAAAACAGCCGCATCTTTTGAAGAAGCGTTAAATCATATTGGATTGTTTAGCAGTAAACACAGTGAGTGTATTATTGCGGAATCTCTCCAGACAATTTCCAGGTTTCAGCAATTGGTTGATGCTGCATGTGTATATGTAAATGTCTCCACAGCATTCACGGATGGAGCCCAATTCGGTTTCGGAGCGGAAATAGGTATTAGTACGCAGAAATTACATGCTCGTGGTCCGATGGCTTTAAACGAGATAACCACCTATAAGTATCTTATTGAAGGAAACGGACAAATTCGTTCATAGTACAAATGCATTAATAGATAATAAAATGAAGAATTTTACTTGTGTTAAGGATCTGGGAGATCTGCAGGTAGCGCTAAAAGAGGCGTTCGAAATAAAAAAAGATCGATATCAGTTTTGTGAACTGGGAAAAAATAAAACATTGTTGATGATATTCTTCAATTCAAGTCTGCGTACCCGTTTAAGTACTCAAAAGGCTGCTATGAACTTGGGGATGAATACAATGGTTCTGGATGTAAATCAGGGAGCATGGAAATTGGAAACCGAACGAGGTGTTATTATGGATGGCGATAAACCCGAACACCTGCTTGAAGCTGTTCCTGTAATGGGCTGTTATTGTGATATAATTGGCGTTCGTTCGTTTGCCCGTTTTGAGAACAAGGAAGAAGATTACAATGAAATGATTTTAAATCAGTTTATTAAATATTCCGGACGTCCTGTATTTAGTATGGAAGCTGCAACCAGACATCCACTTCAGAGTTTTGCCGACCTGATCACTATCGAAGAATATAAAAAGACGGCCCGTCCAAAGGTTGTTCTTACATGGGCTCCTCACCCCAAAGCTTTGCCTCAGGCTGTTCCCAACAGCTTTGCAGAATGGATGAATGCCACTAATTATGAATTTGTAATTACACATCCTGAAGGTTACGAATTAGATCCGCAATTTGTTGGAAATGCTAAAGTGGAGTATGATCAAAAAAAGGCATTTAAAGGTGCTGATTTTGTATATGCGAAGAACTGGGCTGCCTATGCTGATCCAAATTATGGACAAATACTTTCATTGGATCGATCATGGACTGTAGATGAAGATAAAATGGCGCTGACAAACAATGCTTATTTCATGCATTGTCTTCCTGTAAGACGAAATATGATTGTAACGGATGATGTTATAGAAAGTCCTCAATCAATAGTTATTCAAGAAGCTGCAAATCGCGAAATCTCTGCACAAGCAGTACTAAAAAGAATGTTGGAAAACCTTTAACCGGGAATATCCTATATCTATATTATGATAATAAAACGAAGAAAGAGGATGAATTAAGCATCCTCTTTCTTCGTTTTATTTACTGTTAACAGAAAGCATAAACTTCGTTGTATTAAGCTTCGCCTTTAACCCCTCCTATCGGTGGAATAAAACCTTGGGGATGCTCAGTCTTTACCTGTCCGAATTGATCTTCAAAACGGTTCACATTATCTTGTAAAGCGTATAAAAGACGCTTGGCATTTTCTGGAGTCAATATGATCCGGCTCTGTACCTTGGCTTTTGGAACACCTGGAACCAACCGAATAAAGTCAAGTATAAACTCAGAAGAAGAGTGTGCAATGATTGCCAGATTAGCATATGTTCCCTGTGCTATCTCTTCAGATAATTCAATTTGAATTTCTGCATTCCCTTTTTTATTTTCCATCATATGTTTTATGTTGTTCGTTTAGTTGCAAAGATAGTAAAATAGATTTCTTTTAATGCAAAAACGACCACCTTCACAGGCAGTCGTTCTTTCGTTGTGTTTTAAATTCTCAATTCTTTAGACCAATGTAAAAATACTTTGTGTGTGTTAATGTCGAACTAGTTTTGGCATCCAAGTTAGGGCCTTTAATACCATAAAGACTAATCCTTTCATGCCACAAATTTATAGCGATTTCATATACTATGCAAATATTTTTTAATCAAAATACAATACTTTTCCGATTTTAAGTAATTTATTTTAGTTATTTAATCAAAACAAATGACTTTTTAGAGCTTAAAACGACTTTTTTCATATTTTTGTCTATAATCTGTTGGCGTACAACCTTTCCGTTTTTTAAAAATTCGATTAAAATTAGATACATTATTAAATCCACAATTATAACATATTTCGGTAATAGAAGCTGAGGTATCTATTAAACAACACACTGCCTGCGAAATCCGAATGTCATTAAGAGTATCGATAAAAGTCTTTCCTGTTCTTCTCTTAAGAAATCTGGTCAAGGAAGCTTCACTCATTCCACTGCTCCTGGATACTTCTCCCAGCATGATAGATTCTCTAAATTTTTCATGCATAAATCTTAAGATACTTTCCAGCTTCTCATTTTCGGAAGAACTAAAACCATCCACACTATTCTCGGAACTTAGCAGACGCATTTGATTATCTGACGACAGAATTTTAAGAATTTCAACCATATGCAAAAAACTATGAAAAGAATCCGAATCATCTTTTGTTAGCTTTTTCAATTCAGGTATAATCCGATCCAACATATCAGAAGAAAAAACCAATCCTTTGGAAGCATCCTCAAACATCTGCCTAATTGATTTGAAGTGGCGTGTATTAAGAATACTATCAAATACATCTGCCCGAAATTGAATGGTTATTTCACAAACTGTCTCTGCAGCACAATGATGATTAGAATATGCATGCTTCGTTCCACCGGCAACCATGACTAAATCTTTGTCGCCAATCTCTTCCATCGAATCACCAACAATTCGCAATGCACCCTTCGCTCCTTCCAGATAATTGAGCTCAAATTCCGGATGTATATGCAACGGGTATTCGAACCCTCTTTTCTGTGGACGATGAATTATAACGAAACAATCGTCTTCACCCAATGGGGTTACCTCCTTTAGGTAATCTTCTGCAGGTTCCATACAGAATACACTACTGAATAATCAAAGTCGAAAGTACAGGACAATGATCCGATGGATACAAAGCATTTAACATATCAGTAAGAACTCCGTAACGCATTACTTTTATATTTCCTTTGATAAAAATATAATCTATAAGCGAACGCTCAGCCATTTTAACGCGGCCAAAATCATGGAAAGACCAGTTTGGACCATAAACAAGCGGAGATACGGAACGCGTATCTGTTAAAGAATATCCTTCCGGCGAATTAGTCAACACCTGGATAGGATCATCGGTGGGGACAGCATTAAAGTCTCCGGTAACTATTACCGGATAATTGCGAGATAATTCTTTGACCTTGTTGATCACAAGCAAAGCACCTTCGTGACGTGCCACTTTTCCCATATGATCCAGGTGAGTGTTTAACATAAACAGTCGTTTTCCGGTACTTTTATCTTCAAAGACACCCCAGGTTGCCACTCTTTCACAAGCAGCATCCCATCCTTTCTTTCCTACGGCATCACAATCTTCAGATAACCAGAAATTTCCGGAATCAATTACTTTAAATCTCTTCTTATTATAAAATATAGAGGCATATTCTCCTTTAGTTTTTCCATCTTCTCTACCAACTCCAATATAACCATAATCAGGTAATCTTGAGGCCATATCCATTAGTTGATTATGCAGAACTTCTTGCATACCAATCAAATCCGCTTCATGGAATTTCACCAGATTCGCGGCAAATTCCTTTCTGAATTTCCATTGATTATCACCGTCACCCGCATTGTCCATCCGGATGTTATAACTCATCACATTAACGGGTTGAGGATCTATCTGACCTTGTGCAAATAAAAAACCTAAGCATTGTGCTAGAAGCACTAAAAGAAGAAGTAACTTTTTCATATTTGATTACTATTTTTACATCTAAGAATTGTTGTTCACAAATTTAATAGGATAGGTTAAATAAAACAAATTGTATCAATAAAAAAAGGGATTTCAGTTACCCGAAATCCCTTTTTAATTTATTCAGATTAAATATTAATCATGCTCTACAGTCTTGAAGTCGACCACATTCTTTCTGGTAGCAAAAATACGTTCGAATTCGTCTTTTGCGCCAACTACAAGTTTGTCGAAATCTCGCTGACCAGTACCAGCAGGGATGAGGTGTCCGCAAATAACGTTTTCCTTCAAACCTTCCAAACGGTCTACTTTACCATTGATAGCAGCTTCGTTCAACACCTTCGTAGTTTCCTGGAAGGATGCAGCAGACATAAAGCTGTTAGTTTGCAATGCAGCACGGGTGATACCCTGAAGAATCTGGTTCGTAGTAGCAGGAACTGCATCACGTACTTCAACCAATTTAAGATCTCGGCGCTTCAACATACTGTTTTCATCTCTTAACTTACGAGCTGTAACAATCTGCCCTGCAACCATAGTCTGAGAATCTCCGGCATCCATGACAACCTTCTTACCCCAGATACGATCATTCTCATCCATTACATCCAATTTATCAACCACCTGCTGTTCAAGGAAACGTGTATCTCCCGGATCAACAACTTCTACCTTGCGCATCATCTGACGAACGATAACTTCAAAGTGCTTGTCATTAATCTTCACACCCTGCAGACGGTAAACATCCTGAACTTCGTTCACAATGTATTCCTGGACTGCTGTAGGACCCTTGATTGCCAAGATATCCGAAGGAGTTGTAGCTCCGTCAGAAAGCGGCATACCCGCACGGATATAGTCATTTTCTTGTACCAACAACTGCTTAGACAGAGGTACCATATACTTCTTAACTTCGCCTAGCTTAGATGTTACTGTAATTTCACGATTACCCCTCTTAATCTTACCAAAACCGATTTCTCCATCAATTTCGGATACAACTGCAGGGTTAGACGGATTACGAGCCTCAAACATTTCAGTTACACGAGGCAAACCACCGGTGATATCACCAGCCTTACCTACTGCACGAGGAATCTTAACCAATACTTCACCAGTCTTAACCTTATCGCCATTCTCCTTGATAACGTGTGCACCAAGAGGTAAACTATAAGTCTTCAGGTAATTTCCGTTCTCATCCACGATATGTGCTGAAGGAACTTTGGTCTTATCTTTAGATTCAATGATAATCTTTTCTTTCAAACCAGTTGTTTCATCGCTCTCTACCTTGTAGGTCACATTTTCAACAACACTTTCGAATTCAATCTTACCAGCTACTTCCGATACAATAACGGCATTGAATGGGTCCCACTCAATAATAACATCACCCTTCTTAACCAATGCTCCATTTGAGAAGAACAATTTTGAACCGTAGGGGATATTATGAGTAAGCAATACAATCTTTGTATTAGGATCCACAATACGCATTTCGGCCAAACGGCTAACTACCACCTGATATTTTGAGCCGGTAGCTTCATCTACAGCCTCAACAGAACGAAGCTCGTCAATCTCAAGAATACCGTCAAACTTAGAAGAGATGCTATTTTCTGTTGCAATGTTTGAAGCAATACCACCGACGTGGAAAGTACGCAATGTAAGCTGAGTTCCCGGCTCACCGATCGATTGTGCAGCAATAACACCAACCACTTCTCCCTTTTGAACCATTCGGCCTGTTGCAAGGTTACGTCCATAACATTTTGCACAAACACCTTTCTTCGATTCACAAGTAAGAACGGAACGGATTTCTACGCTTTCAATTGGTGAATCCTGAATCTTCTTAGCAGCATCTTCTTTGATTTCTTCTCCAGCCTCAACAAGAATGTCTCCAGTTAACGGATGTTGAATATCATGAACAGAAACTCTACCTAATATTCTTTCATACAAAGAGGCAACCACCTCTTCATTATTCTTTAATTCTGTACAAACAAGACCACGTAATGTTCCACAGTCGTCTTCGTTGATGATAACATCATGTGAAACGTCAACCAAACGACGTGTCAGATAACCAGCATCAGCTGTTTTCAACGCCGTATCCGCCAAACCTTTACGGGCACCGTGGGTAGAGATAAAGTACTCTAGCACAGACAAACCTTCTTTAAAGTTCGAAAGAATCGGGTTTTCAATAATCTGACCACCTTCTGATCCACTTTTCTGAGGTTTAGCCATCAAACCACGCATACCTGACAACTGACGAATCTGTTCTTTCGAACCACGGGCACCTGAATCCATCATCATGAATACAGAGTTGAACCCTTGATTGTCGTTGGTAAGTTGTTTTATCAGGATGTTAGATAACTTACTGTTAACGTGTGTCCAGGTATCGATAATCTGGTTATAACGTTCGTTGAAAGTGATGAAACCCATGCTATAGTTAGCCAAAATCTGTTCAACTTCGGCATATCCTTCTTTAATAAGCTCATCTTTCTCAACAGGAATAAGAACGTCGGCCAAGTTGAACGACAATCCCCCCTTAAAGGCCATGTAATAACCCAAATCCTTAATATCATCAAGGAATAGAGCCGTTCTGGCAACTCCACAAACCTTTATAACCTTACCAATAATATCACGAAGGGATTTTTTACCCAAAACTTCGTTAATATAACCTACTTCTTTTGGAACGAATTCATTAACCATCAAACGGCCAACAGAAGTTTCAACCATCACTTTTACGAAGTTACCATTTTCATCCACGTCGTCCACATATACTTTGATAGGAGCATGAATGTCAACTTTCTTTTCATTGTAAGCAATAGTAGCCTCTTCAGGACCATAGAATACAAGTCCGGTTCCAAGAGATCCCTGACGAATCTTAGTGATATAATACAGACCAAGCACCATATCCTGTGAAGGAACAGTAATTGGTGCACCATTCGCCGGATTCAGAATGTTATGAGAAGCAAGCATTAACATTTGAGCTTCCAAAACAGCTTCATTACCAAGAGGCAAGTGAACAGCCATCTGGTCACCGTCAAAGTCCGCGTTAAATGCAGTACAAGCCAACGGGTGCAGCTGAATTGCCTTTCCTTCAATTAATTTAGGTTGGAAAGCCTGAATACCTAAACGGTGCAATGTAGGAGCACGGTTAAGAAGAACAGGATGTCCTTTCATTACGTGTTCCAAAATATCCCAAACTACAGGTTCTTTGCGATCAACAATCTTCTTTGCAGATTTAACTGTTTTAACAATACCTCTTTCTATAAGTTTGCGGATAACAAATGGTTTATATAATTCGGCAGCCATATTCTTTGGCAAACCGCATTCATGCATTTTTAATTCCGGACCAACAACAATTACCGAACGGGCTGAGTAGTCAACACGTTTACCTAATAAGTTCTGACGGAATCGACCTTGCTTTCCTTTCAAACTATCTGAAAGTGATTTCAAAGGTCTGTTAGCATCAGTTTTAACTGCACTCGACTTTCTTGAATTATCAAACAAAGAATCGACAGCTTCCTGCAACATACGTTTTTCATTACGTAAAATCACTTCAGGAGCTTTAATATCAATTAATCGTTTCAGACGGTTATTACGGATAATAACACGACGATACAAATCATTCAAGTCGGATGTAGCAAAACGACCTCCATCCAATGGAACCAAAGGACGAAGTTCTGGAGGAATAACAGGAACAACGCGTACAATCATCCATTCGGGTTTATTTCTACCCTTTGACGAACGGAAAGATTCCACCACCTGCAATCGTTTCAAAGCCTCATTTTTTCTCTGTTGCGATGTATCAGTGCTCGCACGGTGACGAAGATCATAAGATAAAGTATCCAGATCCAAGCGTGCCAACATATCATAAACAGCTTCTGCTCCAATTTTAGCAATAAACTTATTTGGATCAGAATCCTCCAACATCTGATTTTCTCTTGGCAGAGAGTCCAAAATCTGAAGATATTCTTCTTCAGAAAGCAGGTCGTACTCAGCTACAGTATCAACAGATCCCGGTTGGATAACCACATAACGTTCGTAATAAATGATTGAGTCAAGCTTTTTAGTAGGTAAACCCAATAAATAACCAATCTTATTAGGAAGTGAGCGGAAATACCAGATATGAGCTACAGGTACAACCAAATGGATGTGCCCCATACGTTCACGACGAACTTTCTTCTCTGTAACTTCAACCCCGCAACGATCACAAACAATACCTTTATATCTGATACGTTTGTATTTTCCGCAATGACACTCATAATCCTTAATAGGACCAAAGATGCGTTCGCAAAACAACCCGTCTCTTTCCGGTTTGTATGTACGATAATTGATCGTTTCCGGTTTTAGCACTTCGCCGCTTGAGTTTTCGAGAATCTCTTCGGGTGAGGCAAGACCGATGGTTATTTTTGAAAAGTTACTCTTTATCTTGTTTTCTTTTCTAAAGGCCATATTGTTTTTTTATAAAGAGTTATCAATTGATAAAGTAGATGAGCAAAGCTCATCTACTTATATAATGTTGAATTAATCCAGTGTAAAGCTTAAACCAAGACCTCTAAGTTCATGCAGCAATACATTCAATGATTCCGGAATACCAGGTTGTGGCATTGGATCACCTTTCACAATTGCTTCATAAGCTTTTGAACGACCTACTACGTCGTCCGACTTGATTGTAAGAATTTCCTGCAAGATATGTGCCGCACCGAATGCCTCAAGTGCCCAAACCTCCATTTCCCCGAAACGCTGACCACCAAATTGAGCTTTACCACCAAGAGGTTGTTGCGTAATAAGAGAATACGGACCAATAGAACGGGCATGCATTTTGTCGTCAACCATGTGTCCAAGTTTCAAGAAGTAGGTTACACCCACAGTTGCTGGTTGGTCAAAACGATCTCCTGTACCTCCATCATACAAATATGACTTACCGTACCGAGGAATTCCAGCCTTATCAGTCCACTCATTCATGTCATCAATAGACGCTCCGTCAAAAATAGGAGTCGCAAACTTAACATTCAATTCGCGTCCGGCCCAACCCATAACCGCTTCAAAAATCTGGCCAAGGTTCATACGAGAAGGCACACCAAGAGGATTCAAACAGATATCAACCGGCGTTCCATCTTCAAGGAAAGGCATATCTTCCTGGCGAACAATCTTGGAAACAATACCCTTGTTACCGTGACGTCCTGCCATCTTATCACCCACCTGAATTTTACGTTTCTTAGCAATATATACTTTTGCCATCTGAACAATACCAGTAGGAAGTTCGTCTCCGATTGTAAGGTCGAATTTCTTACGTTTAAGCTCTGCATCCAATTCCTTATTTTTCTTTAAGTAATTCAGAATTACAGCCTTAATCATATCATTCTTCTGAGCGTCTGCAGTCCATTTGCTTACCTGGATTGATTCATAGTCAAGTTCCTCCAATGCCTTACGGCTAAATTTGGCACCCTTGGCTACAACTTCCATATTCATGTAATCTTTCACACCCTGTGATACTTTTCCAGCAGTAAGGGTTAAAAGTTTTTCTACCAACTGACCTTTAAGCTCGGCCATTTTGTGTTCGTAATCTTCATCCAGCTTTGGCAAAATAGCCTTGTCGGTAAGTCTTGATTTTCTCTTTTTAACAGCCTTTGAAAAGAGGCTTGTACCGATAACCACACCATGCAAAGACGGTTTAGCTTTCAAAGAGGCATCCTTAACATCACCCGCCTTATCACCAAAGATAGCACGAAGTAATTTCTCTTCAGGTGATGGATCTGATTCTCCTTTAGGAGTAATCTTACCAATCATAATATCACCCGGTTCGATACGAGCACCAACGCGAACAATACCTCTTTCATCAAGATCTTTTGTTGCATCTTCACTCACATTGGGAATATCGGAGGTAAGTTCTTCCATTCCTCGCTTGGTTTCACGAACTTCAAGGATATACTCATCAACATGAACAGATGTGAAGAAGTCTTCACGTACCATACGTTCATTCAATACAATAGCATCCTCATAGTTATATCCCTTCCAAGGCATGTAAGCCACCTTGATGTTGCGACCTAAAGCAAGTTCGCCATTTTGAGTTGAATAACCTTCTGTCAGAATATCCCCGGCTGTTACGCGCTGACCTTTGCGACAAATAGGACGCAGGTCGACCGTTGTACCCTGGTTCGTTTTTCTGAACTTTGGTATAATATAAGTTTTAACCGAATCTTCGAAGCTTACAAATTCTTCTTCTTCAGAACGGTCATATCTAATCTTGATACATGTTGCATCTACAAATACAATCTCACCTTCACGTTCAGCCATAATCTGAGTACGTGAATCACGTACAAGCTGTTTTTCAATACCAGTACCTACAATCGGGGCATCGGTACGCAACAAAGGAACAGCCTGGCGCATCATGTTCGATCCCATCAACGCACGGTTTGCATCATCATGTTCAAGGAAAGGAATCAAAGAGGCGGCGATAGATGCAATCTGTGTAGGAGATACGTCCATCAAATCTACTTCATCCGGAGAAACTACGGGGAAGTCGGCCTCAAAACGAGACTTAACCTTATCCCTGATAAATTTACCATCATCATCCAATGGAGCGTTACCCTGAGCAATGGTCAACTCTTCCTCTTCTTCTGCCGTATAGTATTGCAGACCCTCGTCAGAGAAATCAACTTTACCATTTTCAACTTTACGATAAGGTGTTGAGATGAAGCCTAAATCATTGATTTTTGCATATACACATAATGAAGAGATCAATCCGATATTCGGACCTTCCGGTGTTTCAATCGGACAAAGACGACCATAATGCGTATAGTGAACGTCACGAACCTCAAAGCCCGCACGCTCACGCGATAGACCGCCTGGTCCCAATGCAGATAAACGACGTTTATGTGTAATTTCAGCCAATGGATTGGTTTGATCCATAAACTGAGAAAGCGCATTAGTACCGAAGAATGAATTTACTACCGAAGAAATGGTCTTAGCATTAATAAGATCGATCGGAGTAAACACTTCGTTATCTCTTACGTTCATACGTTCGCGAACCGTACGAGACATACGAGCCAGACCAACACCGAATTGGTTGTATAGCTGCTCGCCAACCGTACGAACACGACGGTTACTTAAGTGGTCGATATCATCAACTATTGCCTTTGAGTTAATAAGCTCAATCAAATACTTGATGATCTCGATAATATCTTCTTTCGTCAAGACTTTAACGTCTTCACTTGTTGAAAGATTTAGTTTTTTATTTATTCGATAACGACCTACTTCCCCAAGATCGTAACGCTTTTCTGAGAAGAATAAATTGTTGATAACTTCGCGTGCACTTGCATCATCAGCCGGTTCAGCATTACGCAACTGTCTGTAGATATATAGAACAGCCTCTTTTTCTGAGTTACTTGGGTCCTTCTGAAGCGTATTATAAATAATAGCAAAATCAGAAAGATTCTGGTCCTCACGATGAAGTAATATATTCTGTACGCCAGATTCCAGGATAGAAACTATATTATCTTCATCCAGCACCGACTCACGGTCGATAATAACTTCATTTCGTTCAATAGAAACTACCTCACCTGTATCTTCGTCTACAAAATCTTCTACCCACGTTTTTAATACACGCGCAGCAAGTTTACGGCCTAAAAGTTTCTTAAGATTAGTTTTGTTTACCTTTACTTCTTCAGCAAGATTAAAGATTTCGAGGATATCCCGGTCACTTTCAAAACCAATAGCACGTAAAAGTGTAGTTACAGGTAATTTCTTTTTACGGTCAATGTATGCATACATGACATTATTGATGTCTGTTGCAAATTCAATCCAGGAACCCTTGAATGGAATGATACGTGCCGAATATAATTTAGTACCATTGGCATGGATGCTTTGACCAAAGAATACACCCGGAGAACGGTGCAACTGCGAAACTACAACGCGCTCTGCTCCATTTATAACAAACGTACCACGCTCTGTCATATATGGAATCGGACCCAGATAAACATCCTGAATAACCGTATCAAAATCCTCGTGATCTGGATCGGTACAGTAAAGTTTCAACTTTGCTTTTAAAGGCACACTATAGGTTAATCCACGTGCAATACATTCGTCGATAGTGTAGCGGGGCGGATCGATATAATAATCTAAGAACTCCAACACAAAATTGTTACGAGTATCTGCAATGGGAAAATTCTCTGCAAACACCTTATACAATCCCTCCTTCTTGCGCTTTTCGGGGGGTGTGTCAAGTTGAAGAAAGTCTTGAAATGACTTCAATTGTACTTCGAGAAAGTCCGGATAAGGAAGTGGATTCTTTATCGAAGCAAAATTAACTCTTTGGTTTTCAGCTGTTGAAGACATCTAGTAAGGAATTTATTGAACTTAATGAAAATATAGACACAAAAAGGTTAAGAATCTTTGTTTGCAAAGATTCTTAACCAAATCACCTGATTACCAGGCTAGAAATACTATTTAAGCTCAACTTCAGCTCCAGCTTCTTCTAAGCTTGCTTTTAATGCTTCAGCAGTTGCTTTATCAACACCTTCCTTAACTACAGAAGGAGCAGCATCAACAAGATCCTTAGCTTCCTTCAATCCAAGGCCACATTGTTCTTTAACTGCTTTAACTACCTGAAGTTTTGCACTACCTGCGCTCTTCAAAACAACATCAAAAGATGTTTTTTCTTCAACAACCTCAGCAGCAGCTGCGGGACCGGCTACAGCAACAGCTGCAGCAGCAGGTTCGATTCCGTATTCTTCTTTAAGGATAGTTGCCAGTTCACTAACTTCTTTTACGGTCAAGTTTACTAATTGTTCTGCAAAAGCTTTCAAATCTGCCATTTTTGTATGAATTAAATGATTGTTATTCTTTGTAATATTTTAAAATTATCTTTCCTGGAGAGTTTGCAATACTCCATGAATTGTGTTTCCGCCCGACTTAAGAGCAGAGATAACGTTCTTAGCTGGAGATTGCAACAACATGATAACATCTCCGATAAGTTCGTTCTTACCCTTAACATTTACAAGAGCATCCAGGTTCTGTGCACCTACGTAGAAACATTCCTGTACGTAAGCAGCCTTCAACTGAGGCTTACCTTCACCTTTAGTATCTTTTGTAAAGTCTTTGATAAGTTTAGCAGGAACGTTAGCAACGTTAGAAAACATCACAGCGGTGTTTCCCTTCATTGAGTTGAATAAAGGCGAGAAATCACCTTCTACATTATCTAACGCTTTTTTAAGCAGGGTGTTCTTAACAACAACCAACTTTACTTCCTTCTTATAGCATTCTCTTCTCAAAGCGCTTGTTTTTTCAGCGTTAAGAGCTTCGATGTCTGTTAAATAGAAATTTGCATATTCATTAACAGTTGCTGTAAGCTGGTCTATAATAGCACTTTTATCTTCCTTTCTCATTGTTCAATTGTTTTATTAATTTTCTTCAACTGATTTAGGGTCAATTTTAATACCCGCACTCATTGTACTTGAAAGATAAATGCTCTTTACGTATGTTCCCTTAGCTGCAGACGGTTTCAATTTCATAAGTGTAGAAATGAATTCCTTTGCATTGTCGCGAATCTGATCCGCATTGAAAGAAACTTTACCTACAGATGTATGAACGATACCTGTCTTGTCTACTTTAAAGTCGATCTTACCTTGTTTAACTTCCTTCACAGCATTACCTACTTCATTAGTAACTGTACCGCTCTTTGGGTTAGGCATAAGACCACGAGGACCTAATACACGACCTAAAGCACCAATCTTACCCATGATAGAAGGCATTGTAATGATAACGTCAATATCAGTCCAACCACCTTTAATTTTTGCAATATAATCATCCAACCCTACATAGTCAGCGCCAGCCTCAGTAGCTTCAGCTTCTTTGTCGGGAGTACATAATACAAGAACTCTAACTTGCTTACCTGTTCCATGAGGAAGTGAAACAACACCTCTCACCATCTGGTTTGCCTTACGGGGATCAACTCCTAAACGAACATCAATATCTACAGAAGCATCAAACTTTGTTGTAGTAATTTCTTTTACTAAAGCTGAAGCCTCTTTTAATGAATATGATTTCCCAGCTTCAATCTTGCCCAAAGCCAACTTTTGATTTTTTGTAAGTTTACTCATCTCAATTGAAGTTTATTAGTTATTTTCAGGGAATGCCCCTTTAACATTGATACCCATACTTCTGGCAGTACCAGCAACCATTTTCATGGCTGAAGTAACAGTAAAACAGTTAAGATCGACAATCTTGTCTTCTGCGATAGCTTTTACCTGTTCCCAAGTAATTTCGCCTACCTTCTTACGGTTTGGCTCTGCAGAACCACCTTTCAATTTTGCCACTTCCAACAATTGGATAGCAACAGGAGGTGTTTTAACAACAAAGTCGAAAGACTTATCAGCATAGTAAGTAATTACCACTGGTAATATCTTACCGCTTTTGTCTTGAGTTCTGGCATTAAATTGCTTGCAAAACTCCATAATATTAATACCCTTAGAACCTAAAGCAGGTCCAACAGGGGGAGAAGGGTTTGCCGCTCCTCCTTTAATCTGCAATTTAATTTGTCCAACAACTTCTTTTGCCATTTTTCTAAAATTTAGATATATAACACTAAAAACGGAAAGAATACACAATTCGTAACAAAAGTACTATTCCTTCTCCACTTGCATATAACCCAACTCAAGGGGGGTCTTACGTCCGAAGATCTTGACCATCACCTTCAGTTTCTTTTTCTCGGTGTTGACTTCTTCGATTAAGCCACTAAAGCCACTAAATGGACCAAAGGTAACTTTGACATTTTCGCCAACATAAAACTGGATATCCATTTCTTCCTGTTGTTCCTGAAACTCATCAACCGTACCTAAGATACGGTTCACTTCAGAAGGACGAAGGGGAACCGGATTATCCGATCCTCCAAGGAAACCAATTACGTTGGGGATATTTCTCAATCGATGAGCAACTTCTCCTACCAGAGCTGCTTCAACAAGTACATATCCAGGTAAGTAAGCTCTTTCTTTCATCACTTTCTTACCATTACGTACTGTAAAAGTCTTTTCTGTAGGAATTAAGACTTGAGATACATATTCTCCCAGATCCGTATTCTTAAGTTCAGCTTCCAGATACTCTCTAACTTTATTCTCTTTGCCACTAATGGCTCTGAGAACATAAAATTTCTTTTGTATGTCAGACATGAAAAACTGAATTAAAAAATTGTTTCGTAGAAGAAGCGCATTACTGTCTCAAAACCCAAATCAATCACAAAAATCAGTGCAGCGATCATAAGGGAAGCAAACATGACAACCACAGCACTATTGGATAGTTCTGATCTTGTAGGCCAAGAAACTTTATAAACAAGTTCGTTATAAGATTCTTTAATATAAGCAATTATCTTTTTCATTGAATCTATAGATTTTTAGCACGGGTCGAGAGACTCGAACTCCCGACACCTGGTTTTGGAGACCAGTGCTCTACCAACTGAGCTAGACCCGTATATAGTCAGCCCCGAAAGGCTGACTATTATTTAGATTGAATTAGTCGATCAATTCAGTAATCTGACCAGCACCTACTGTACGTCCACCTTCGCGGATAGCGAAACGAAGACCTACGCTACAAGCAACCGGGTAGATCAATTCTACAGTGATTGTCAAGTTGTCACCTGGCATAACCATTTCAGTTCCTTCTGGCAAAGTGATCTCACCAGTTACGTCCAATGTACGGATGTAGAACTGAGGACGATATTTGTTATGGAATGGAGTGTGACGACCACCTTCTTCTTTCTTCAGGATATAAACCTCAGCCTTAATTGTAGTGTGAGGAGTTACTTTTCCCGGGTGTGTGATAACCATACCACGTTTGATTTCAGTTTTGTCAACACCACGAAGCAACAAACCTACGTTGTCACCAGCTTGGCCTTCGTCCAAAATCTTACGGAACATTTCAACACCAGTTACAACTGATTTCTTTCCTTCAGAACCTAAACCGATAATCTGAACTTCTTCACCTGTTTTGATGATACCAGTTTCGATACGACCTGTAGCTACAGTACCACGACCAGTGATAGAGAACACGTCTTCAACAGGCATCAAGAAAGGCTTGTCAACTTCACGCGGAGGCAGAGGAATCCATGTATCACATGCATCCATCAATTCCATGATCTTATCTTCCCATTGTGGATCACCGTTCAAACCACCAAGAGCAGAACCACGGATAACAGGAGTATTGTCGCCGTCGAAATCGTAGAATGAAAGAAGTTCTCTCATTTCCATTTCAACAAGATCCAACATTTCTTCGTCATCAACAGAATCACATTTGTTCATGAAAACAACCAATTTAGGAACGTTAACCTGACGTGCCAATAGGATGTGTTCACGAGTTTGAGGCATAGGACCATCAGTTGCAGCAACAACGATAATAGCACCGTCCATCTGAGCAGCACCAGTTACCATGTTCTTAACGTAGTCGGCGTGACCCGGACAGTCAACGTGTGCATAGTGACGGTTAGCTGTCTGATATTCTACGTGAGAAGTATTGATAGTAATACCTCTTTCTTTTTCTTCAGGAGCATTATCAATCTGATCGAATGATTTTACTTCAGAAAGACCTTTTTTTGCCAATACGGTTGTAATAGCAGCTGTCAACGTTGTTTTACCGTGGTCAACGTGACCAATCGTACCTATGTTCACATGAGGTTTCGATCTGTCGAATTTCTCTTTTGCCATAACTTAATTGTTCTTTATATGATTAATGATCTGTACTTCTATCATTTTGAGCCGATGCCGGGACTTGAACCCGGGACCTCTTCCTTACCAAGGAAGTGCTCTACCGCTGAGCTACATAGGCAATAGAGCGGAAAACGGGACTCAAACCCGCGACCCTCAGCTTGGAAGGCTAATGCTCTATCAACTGAGCTATTTCCGCATCTTTATTTTTCAGTAAGTGGGCAGTGATGGATTCGAACCACCGAAGACGTAAGTCAGCTGAGTTACAGTCAGCCCCATTTGGCCACTCTGGTAACTGCCCAAAATATTTTTTTAAAACAAAAAAGCACGCTTGCTTTTTTTTTGAGCCTCTTGTCGGATTCGAACCAACGACCCCGAGATTACAAATCACGTGCTCTGGCCAACTGAGCTAAAGAGGCATTCAATATTTTTCTAACAGAAGCCGTTTCGTCACAACGGCGAAACGGCTGCAAATTTAGATATTTTTTCTAATATACCAAACTTATGAGGTAATATTTTATTTAGCTCTTGTTTTTTCCTTGAATTTAAGTAATTGTTTAGATAATGCTTCAACACAACTATCAACTGATTCTTCAAAAGTATCACTCACTTTCTCAGCAAACAACTCCCCACTCTTAATCTTAAGCTTTATTGACGCCTCCTTATTCTGAAATGTTTCTGGCTTTGTCACTTTAAAAAATACTTCGGCCTGTAATATTCCATCATAATACTGTTCCAGTTTGGAAACTTTCTTCTGAGTAAATGCTTCTAACTGTGTGAAAGCATCAAAGTGGATAGACTGAATTCGAATGTCCATAATAACCTCCTTTTTTTTTGCTCTGGGATGAGCATGATACACTTTTTTTAATTCCTCAAAGGTTGTATGCGTGTAAACACTGGTTGAAGCTAAACTACTATGTCCTAGTAACTCTTTCACAGCATTCAACTCTGCCCCGTTGTTCAACATACTTGTCGCAAATGAATGTCTTAGAACATGAGGACTCCGTTTTGCCAGCGCCGGTATCTCCGAGAGTCTCTTTGTTACTATTTGATAAACAATTCCGGAAGATAATTGGTTTCCGTTTTTCTTAACAAAAAGCCACTCACTTTCTGTTTCCGGTATTTTTTTTCTTATCTCGTTGTAAGCAAGTATCATATCCTTTAATCCGGACGCAAATGGAATCAGGCGTTGCTTATTTCTTTTCCCAGTCACTTTAAGCAGGGACGATTCAAAGTCTATATCAGACAACCTTATACCGGTCAGTTCCGAACACCGGATACCGGTATCATAGAACAATTCGATAATCAGGCGATCCCTCACTCCCTCAAATCCATCTTCAAAACCATCCCCATCCAGCAAAGATTCCATATCGGAATCCTTTATAAAATAAGGTAAAGGTTTCTTAGTTTTCGGCCCGCTTATCAAGCGCATGGGACTCGACTCAACTATTCCAAGTTTCAGAAGAAACTTATAAAACGACTTCAAAGAACTCAATTTACGGTTAACTGATACTGGAGAAATTTTATCGTTTAGCAATGCAACAATCCAATTCCTTACAACATCCGGACCTACATCCGTAAATCCGGACAAATCCGTCTCTTCTTTAAGATATAATTCAAATTGACACAGATCATTAGAATACGCGCCAATGGTATGATCGGAATAATTCCGCTCATACCGTATATATTGTAAAAAAGAAGTTATCAACTCATTCACGCCGCATCAACATTTAATGCAACGAATGTAGCGATAAAAATTCAATTAAACAAGTTGAGGCTGTATTTATTCTTCAACCAATTGAAGTTGCTGAACATATACCGCACGCATATTCTGTTTTCTTTTAACCACAGAAGGTTTAGAGAAAGCCTGACGGTTTCTAAGTTCTTTAACAACACCTGTTTTTTCAAATTTTCTCTTAAATTTCTTAAGCGCTTTTTCAATATTTTCGCCTTCTTTCAATGGAACTACGATCATAATTTAATTTATTATAATATTTAATTAGTATATCCTCTAAATGGGCAGCAAAATTAGACATTGTTTCGTGATATTCAAAACATTCTTACAAATATTCGTATTTTTTTATGATTTTAATCTTCAATCACCTGTAGTATTACTTTAAAAACCAACACCAGTCACTAAAAGACAAAACATTAGATAAGATACCTGCTTACTACCAAAACAATATCCAGTAATACATATATCACTAAAAATCAGACAAATGTACGAATATTACCACATTCAAACAACTATTTATTCTTAAATAAGCAGCACCCTGATTGTAAAAAAAACAAAAAAAACAGATATCAGGGTAGGTATTTTGGTTAGATGGCGTGTCTTTGTAGTATAGCAGGGTCTGGAGGGACTCATGTTATGCGTACAGATTGCTCCATATATCTTTGAAACAAGCAAACAAATAAATAGTTTTTACATTTAAAGAGGTATTTATTGAGTACTATTTTAAAGAAATGGTGTATATAAAGATGTATATGTTGATCCACATTGTTCCGATAGCATGATTGTGTTGCCGGATTCAATGAAGAGCAAACTTTGAAATCACTTTTATTTAATAATGATATGAAAAACATCTCAAGAAGAAATTTTCTTAAATCAGGCGCAGTTGCAGCTGCTGGTCTGACCATCGTACCGGGAACGGTTATGGGAAAAGCATTCGGGCATACGGCTCCAAGTGACAAACTGAACATAGCCGGCATTGGTGTTGGAGGTATGGGACGCCGTAACCTGGCCAACATGAAGACAGAAAACATCGTTGCCCTTTGCGACGTTGATTGGAAATATGCCGATAAAACCTTCAAAGATTATCCTGCTGCAAAGAAGTTTAAAGACTGGCGGGTCATGTTCGACCAATTCGGCAAATCAATCGATGCCATTATGGTTGCCACACCAGACCATACACATGCCGGTGTTACAGCTCATGCAATCACATTGGGCAAACATTGCTATACGCAGAAACCCCTCACCCACTCTGTTTACGAATCACGCCTGCTCACCAAGCTTGCTCAAAAATACCGTGTAGCCACCCAGATGGGTAACCAGGGAAATTCATTCGACTGGTGCAGACAAATTGCCGAGTGGATTCAATCGGGTATTATCGGCGAGGTAACCGAAGTTCATTGCTGGACAGACCGTCCTATCTGGCCGCAGGGATTATCAGAACCTAAAGGAACTCCCAAGGTGCCAGGCACTCTGGATTGGAACCTTTGGATTGGTCCGGCTAAGATGAGACCTTACAACGAAGCTTATACTCCATGGAACTGGCGCGGTTTTTGGGATTTCGGAACAGGAGCATTGGGCGATATGGCATGCCACATCATGGATCCGCTTTATTGGGCTTTGGATCTTAAATACCCGACCAGCGTAATAGG
>NZ_JBFWMI010000023.1:0-39303 GCF_050251695.1 Macellibacteroides sp. | reverse complement strand
TCAAAAATGGATCAAAAATAAAAGAATCTAACCTGCGTTTAGATAACTTTTTTTATCTTCGCAAACAATGAGCACTGGTATACTTTTCAACTGGAATATGGTATACTTTTCAATTGTTATATACATTTTCTTCCATTATAAGTTCTATTCCTATTTGTCTGAAAAAGCGGTCAATTTGAATTTGATTCAAGATTAATTCATCCCACAGTTTATCTTCGTAATAAACAGCGCCCTGTAAAAGCTTTACAATTACAGGGGCATAAGGCAGCATTCCGATATCTATTTTTTCCATTATCGACAATATATTATTTGAGGCATTTTCAGATATTTATTTTCTTCAACATCAAAAAGCAATAAATCTGAAATTTCTTCATTTACAAAATACTTTTCAGAAGAGTTAATTAGAGAGATGTAACCAATGAGCTCACCCAACCCTTTACTAATCGGATATTTTTCTATTACTTGTTCAAGGGTTACTTGCTGTTTATCTGTCAGCAATGAGTTTATGTTTCCAATCAGTTCTTTTATATTGATGGAGTCGGGGTTGAAAAGATTGCTCATACTTTCTAAATCGGCTTTTGAATTGAATGTTTCAGGAGTTATGTCAAATTCGGGAATAATTTTTTCCTCTCCCAGTTTTCGTTCCATTGGCATATCTATCTTTGCCTCCAATTCTATTTCAATTCCATAATTTTCAGGAATTTTATGCTCAATCAGGCGAAGAGAAATTTGTTTAATCTCAGCCATTGTTTCTCTTATCTTTCGACTTTCCAATAAATGCTTTTCTGCAATAACACGAGTTAATTTTTCCGCCAATAAATTATTGCTGTCCAATACTTTTCTGCCCGATTGAAACAAAATGGTTTTAATTCGCTTCAGATTGCGGTTATTGTATTCAATACCTCGGTCTTCTAAAATATCAGAAACCTGTTTGATCAACATTTTTAAGGTGTCTTGACTATCTTCGTCAATCAAAAAGTTCCAGAAGGCATAAAAGCTTTTGCCCTGATCACTCTCTTTGAGGCTATCTAAGGCATCGAATGTATAATGCAATATTCTCCCTTTCGACAAGTCATATTGGCTTTGCTTTTCATAAATATCTCTTGTAATCATTTTGAAGATATCTTCGACTTCCTTAAAATCACCAATCAACTCATTCGTTAACCGAGAAATATCTTCAAAACGAGATTGTATTTGATAATCTTCAAATTTCACGACATTTCCATCCCGTCGTATTCTACGAATTTCTTCATCAATCTTCTTTTTCCGCTCTTCAAGTTCTTCTATCTTCTTTTTCGGGTCTTCTGTATTGTTGTCAACTAATTCTTTCAATTTATGAAAGATGTCTTTGAACTTTGATTCCGTTCCAACAAATTTTCGTTCCTGCAAGAAATCTAACATTTGGAAAACACGCTCAGTATGTTGCGTCAAAACATTATAAACAGTTTTTTCTATGTCATCTATGTAGTTGCGCAAGAAATTATCATTCGTCCATGATTCAATATATTTCTTTGCTCTTTCGTAATTGTCCGATCCAAATGATGTCAGGTCATCGTCTTCATCGGAATAATTCAGTTCTTCCAAGTACCATGCTAGTTGATTTGTCAATTTTTCATTTGAAATACTAATTTCGCCTTGTTCTTTGAATTGGGAATATAAAAAGGACAAAATGAGCGGTGCGTTACGAGACCGCAGTAATTTGAGACTCGGAGCGCTTTTTAATAGTATTTCCAATTTTTGGTAGTCCATGGGCATAGAGGGGCTATAAAATCGACTTCTCGTTTACTTCATCTTCAATATCTTTCTCTATGATTCGATATTTATCTTTGATATCTTCTCCCGAATAGAAATCAAGCAAGTCTTTTTTTGTTAAAGTCCCATCTTTCAAGAACTTCTTCATATACTCTTGATTAAATTCCATAAGCAAGATAGATTTTTCTAATTGCTTTAAGATTGCCTTGTTGTTTTCAATATTGTTGTTAACAAGAGTTTTTATGGACAGAATCTCATTAATATCTTTTATTATTCGATTTACAAGAACTACCAATAAATCTTTGTCTAGATCAACTTGTTTTGCGTTTAGAGCAATATCGCGAGCTAACATATATGCAATAGACAAGTTTGAATAGTCACCCTTTTGGGAATCTACAACCGCAATAAACCCTATTCCAGAAATAAAACCAATATTTTCAGCATATTTAAGAATAGGATTATCAACCAATGACCTATCAAAAACAATAACACTTACTTTTCCATTTCTGTTTGCTTCTGCTTCAATCAACTGACTCCAAGCTGTATCTGTTTTTCGAGTAAAGATTTCTTTGGATTCAACATCCCCCAGACGAATGCTTTTATCGAATTTGCACTCAACAACTATTCTAAGATTACTATCTCCGTTTACTTCACAAACAATATCTCCTGTTTTGTTTTTTGCAATATTGCCTGTTGTATTACCTGTAAGTATAGCCCTGTCTTTTAACCGTTTTTCTTGAAAATAGTTGTTCAGAAATTCTGCTATTTCGTCTTCTGCCAAAATTCCTTTTATGGTCGATTTGTAAAAGAGTTCCTTTTTCATCTCGAAAACCATTTTAAGACTTTCGAGTTCTGTGCCCAATTCATTGGATGTTTTGGACAAAAAAGAAGAAATTCGATCTTCCATCAAAGCTAATACTCCAATATATATGGCACGCAAGAGTTTTTCATCCCGCTCATTTGCAGAAAGATTGTTGAAATAGTTAAAAACAATTGGGTTCTCGATTTCGAACTCTTTTATTTCAACACGGTTGAGTTGTTGATTCAATTTTATCGTTGACATTATCCGATTCTTTCATATGGATATACATTTTTAAAATTCCTATGTAAATAAGAGCCATGGGAGGGCGCCTCCAATAAGTTTTGAAACTCAAACTCAGGAACTCCTTTATATATGTAAATACTTCCGTTTAGAAAACGAACATAAACGATTTGATTTTGCTCATCATAACCTATACTTTCAATGTTTGAAGAGCTAACTGGTTTCATTTCTGGTAAATTCATATTTTGTAATTTTTATTACGCCAAGACTTCAATAATTTATTGTATTCTTGACGTGGGTTATCAATTTCATTCAACCATTTCTCTGAGGGCTTGGGGTCTGAACTTTTACGAGCATTTGCTATCTTGAAAAATTTCACACGAGAAGGTATTTTTACCGCTTCGCCTGATATCAATGCTTCTCCCGTTCTTAAGCTTGGCAATAAATCTACCATACTTTGCAGCTCATCTTGCACTGCAGAGCGTATATGACCTCTGTCTTTTGAATTATTCATTCGCAAAGCTACTATTGTTCCGCATTGGCTTAAAACAGTTTCATCCAGCTCGGAAGGTCTTTGTGTTACCAACAATAACCCAACTCCATATTTTCGTCCTTCTTTAGCAATCATTTGAACAGTCCTTGAAGATATTGAATGCTCTCCTGCTTTCAGGTAGCTGTGTGCTTCTTCTAATACGATTAACAATGGTTGATTTTTTCCACCTACTTTTGTGTTTACACCCCAAAATAAGCCATCATAAATGATTTTCAACAACGTTCCAGATATCGAAGACATTATTTCGCTAGGAATTCCTGATAAGTCTAGAATTGTTATTGGCAAATCATTTCCTAACCATTTAAGAAACGTTGTGTCCAAGTCTTCCTCAATTTTACCGTCTTTATCGGGTGTTAACTTACCTGGAGAAAATAGAAAGGCGTAACTACTATCATTAAGTTTATTCCTCATGCTATCCAAAAAACTAAGTAATCCTTTTGCCTTTTGGTTAAGAAAAGGAGGGCTACTTCCTAACCCTGCAGGTTGATACTCATTTGATTTAAGTGTCTCAACATCTCCATCCACCCGTTTATTTGTAAGTTCCAATACAACTGATTTATCAGGCAATGTTTTTCTGTCAAAAGTTTGCCTTTCAAAATCATCTAATTCAAACCATAGTTTTTTTATACTAAAAGGTATTGGGGAGTCTGCTGTAATTGACTCTTTAGAGACTTCTATTTTATTCTCTTCGGAACTCTTAATCTTTGCTTCAACTACCTTTTCCCTTATATACTCTCTATTCTGCTCCGTGAGGTTTCCTGAAAATATCTTCATCAACTCGTTAAAGGGAAGCGCCCAAAAAGGTATATGCAATTTATTATCTTCCTCTATAGAATTAATTTCTATAACCTTAGAAAATTTTGATAAAGCGTCATTATATTCCCCATGCGGATCTATAACTAAAATTCTTGAACTCGGAAATTTTCTACTTGCAATCGATTCTAATAATACAGATACAGAATTTGATTTTCCACTGCCTGTTGAGCCAACAATAGCACAATGTCTTGATATTAATTTATCTAAATCTATTTTGGCATCTAAACTTTCAGAAACACTTATATTTCCAACGGTTATTGAATTAGACTCTTCATATCCTCCATATATAATGTCAAGATCATTAATTGTTACTAAATGAACTTTATCTCCTGTTGTTGGATATTGCGTAACTCCTCTTTCAAACCGTTTCCCAACCTGTTCTCCCGCTAAAACAATGTTTATCCATCTTGTGTTTTTCAATTGTTCATAATCTTTTGCGACAACTTCTCTCAAACTTTCAGGAATTGCTGCAGAGCCAATCTGGGTTACTATCCCATATAAATTAGCATATCCCAAAGGTATTTTAACAAAAGAGCCAATTTGTCCTACACGATATACGACCCCGTCAATAATAGGCATATTGGATTTAATACTGTCGAAAAGTTTAACGGAAATACTATTCCCGCTAATACTATCTATTTCACCTATCTCAGTTATTTTATTTTTTGACATTTTGACCAATCTTTTTTATTTCATTGTCATTTATCATTGAATTTAGAAATCTAACAAGCTTACTAAAATCAGGTAATATAAATTCCCCCTTCCCTGTCCAAATTTCTTCACCTTTGGCTTCTTTTTCTAGTTCTTCTGTTGGATCAGTATAGGCGTCCTCATCAAAATAAAGATTAAGAGTTACAGTATCATCTTTAGACGGTTCTGATTTTAAAACCCATTCTCCAAAGTTACAACCAATGACAGCCGATTTGGAAGCGTATATGGATATTTTAGAATTTTCTTTCCCAATTTTTGTTATATTAGATTCTTCATTAATCAAATCATATTTATCAAAAATTAGCCCTATTACATGAGAGGTCGTTTTTGTTTTTAATGCAGATATTATACGAGAGTTGATATGCTCATCACCCCAAGAATAACCACAAGTTATTAGTATTGTGTCATCTTGCTTAAGAAAATTAGATAGCCGATCCAAAAGACTTTCATAAGGTTGTTTTTTCGAATCTTTATATTTCAGAGTTGAAGGATAAATCAGGATATCGTCATCATCAGGAGAAACCCTCAATATTTTTTCTGTATCCTTATCAAAGTGCCACCCCAAAGAGCCATGAATTTTCCAAAGCTTAGTTTGTTTTGGCAAAAAAGAAAAATCCTCTACCGATTCAGGATTGAAAAATGCTCTGAGACTTCCACAAAATCCATCATAATATGCCACCTCTTTGTGTTCTAATCCTAATTCAAATAAAAAATCATAATTTGTCGTGAATACTTCAATAGGATACTTCCTTTCTGCTTGACCAATCCAACCCGCAAAATCTGCTTGCACCAATTCATTAACAATATCTTTTGCTACAATTTTATCTTCACTACTTATGTGAACGCTAATTTTTTCTCTGACTCCTTTCTTGACTTCCTTAATTAAGTCCGAGAAATCCGCTTGATTCATAGAATTTAACGTTCCTTTACCAATGAAAGAGAATTTCTGCTCTAGGTTAGAAAGTATTGTTTCGATATTATAATTTTCAGCTCCCAATTCTTCTTTGATTTCTTCAAGAGCGTCCTTATATTTTTTATTTGTTTCTCCGACTTTTTTAACGATTTCTTCTGTCATTTTTCCTATTGCAGGGACAGTAAGTGATTTTTCATTTTTGAAAGCCAAAGAACTCCCTGCCCCAAAAAGAAAACCTATTTTTTTCTTGTCAGAGATTAAGATTTGTTGAATACCGCGGATGTATTCTGACGGATCGTGTGTTAATATTTCCATATTCGCATATATATTATTGTCTAAAACAACTCTTTCGGGTTAATCTTAAGAAACTCTTCATAAGGAATACCGCCAGTACCGACCAGTAGCATCTTATCCGGATGAAATCTCTCATTGAATATCCCCATCCCTGCATTATCTGCACTCGCTCCACTTTTTACTTCCAACCCAATTACCTTATCTCCTTTTTCAAGTATGAAATTCACCTCATTATTACCTTCCCTCCAATAATGGAGATTATATCTCTCAGATATCGAATGATTAAGCAAATGGGCACCTACAGACGATTCAACTAACCTGCCCCATAGTTTTGAATTTACAATGGCAGTCGAATAGGTTCCGTCATCCTGCGACGTTAGTAAAGCGTTATTATACACCTGAAATTTCGGGCTGGATGACCGTTGTCGGATTACACTTCCAGCATACTTCTCCAACCCACCCAACAGGCCACAGTCGGATAATAATTTGAGGTAATTCGCTAAGGTAGTTGTATTACCTGCATCCTGAAGCTGGCCAGTAATTTTAGTATATGAAAGAATCTGGCCTGAATACAAGCAGCCAAGTTCAAACAACCGTTTCAGTAATGCGGGCTTATCCACACGGGTCAACATCAGAATATCTTTAGAAATACTAGTCTCTATAAGCGAATCTTTTATATAACTTTTCCAGCGCTCTTCATCATTGATCAATAAAGCAGAACCCGGATAGCCTCCAAAATAAATATACTGCTCAATTGACCAGTCAAAAGCGTTTTGCATCTCAGCAAATGACCAGTGCCCAAGATAAAACGTTTCAAAACGTCCGGCCAACGATTCGGTTAAACCCTTCTGAATAAGCAGACGAGATGATCCCTGCAGAATAACTTTGATGTTAACTTTCTCACGAGTATCCCTATCCCATTGCTGTTTGACAACTTCGCTCCAGTTATCTATTTTTTGTATCTCATCGATCACAAGGAGATATTCCGATGCTCCAGAAGCTTTCATTTTCAGTCTGGCCGTCTCCCAAGCTTGCATTAGCCAAGCCGAGTTAGTTGCCGAGATAGCATCAGCCGACTCAGATACATATGATATAGACAATTGAGACAATAACTGATCGACCATAGTAGTTTTACCCACCTGGCGAGGCCCAAGAATTACCTGAATGAACTTTCTCGGCTCTTCTATCCTTGATTTAACTTGCTTCAAATAAGAACGTTCGTACATCTTGAAATAATTTACTCAACACTACAAGCAAATTTACTCAAGATATTCAGACTGCCAAAATAAACAAGGCTTTTTATCCAATTTCCTCCTCTGATTTTCTCGTCTTCTGCATATTAAGCCTTAGCGTTATTTCGCAAACAGCACGGAACTGTCAATTGTGTAATGTCATACAAGGCATATTTTCCGACGAAATGGAGCTATGGGAAGAGCACATAGAATCAGAGACCAAATAAAAGGCGATGGATAGCGCCGAACATAGCAAGCATACTTAAGTCGCTTGAATTAATCACAAAGCAATAATTCGTGTTAGTAATGACTAGTGCTAAAAACACTTGCTTACAACACATAAAAACAAATAATAACATGAAATTTATAATGATAGACCCAGCTTTATTTGATTCGCTGCTCGATAAGCTCAACAAATTAGTAGGTGAAGCTAATAAGATACACAACAATGGGAAAGACACTATTTTGGAACAATGGCTGGAGGCCAAGAGGTTTGTGAAATTCTGGGTGTCACCAAACGGACATTACAAACATTACGTTAAACAGGTAAATCCCCTATACAATGGTGAAGCACAAAACCTATTACCGCCCTCAAGATGTGCAAACTGTCCTCAATAACTCTATTAAAAAAAGAAGCTTATGAAAAATCAGTTAGATGAACAGCTATTTATCCTACTGGGAATCGTAGAAAAATTGGGTAGCATTGTGTCTGATATAAAAATGCACACAAAATCTATTATTGAACTGAGGATGAACGAACCATCTTCAATTTCTACATCTAAAAAAGAAGACAGTCTTATGAAGCATACTAAGAAGGATCAGTCTGACGAACGGGTAAATTCATTGATAAAAACTATTGAAACGTTAAGTAGTACTTTGTCTGAAATAAGAAAAAGCACGATGAGGCGACCGATAAATAACGAATTACACCTTACTGACAAAGAATTATCAGTGAGGTTAAAGGTAAGCCGTCGAACATTACAAGGGTGGCGATATAGTGGACAGATTTCTTATTTTCGAATAGGTGGCAAGATGGCCTTTCGGGAGAGTGACATTCAAGCTATACTTGAAAAGATCCACAATTAGGTAACAGAAAAAATGAGGGATTTTGGGCTATTTTGCTTCTTGAAAAATACAAAAATTGGCTAATTTTAAGTGTATTACGTTTCGTTTGTGTCATTATGTGAGGTTTTGCTTAAGGATTTGCCGATCCACAGAGAATAACACAACTATGCAACCCACTGTATTGAATCCGAACAACATGCTCGTTAGTATCCGAAAACATGTTCATTTTAAGTGCTGCTTCGGTGGTATGGAAATTACAAAAATTCGATTAACTTTGTAAGAGCTTATATAATAGCTTTTTGCTTGTGGAAATAAGATAAATGAGTATATATTGTTTCTTTTCAGCAAAACAATTATTTAACGAACCATTGATATATGATGAATCGAGTATTCCTTCTTTCACCGTTACTGATGTTCATGTTTATTTTTACCTTTTGCTCTCAAAAGGAAGATACATCTGTTTTGGAAGAAAGCAATGTACCCGACACCACAACCATCGCCTCACCGGCGCCTATTATAATCGTCATCGAAAAGGATCTGCTTTACAACGAGTATACATTGGCCGATGAATACCCTTACAAAGATACAATCCGGAGTTTCCAATGGGATAAGATACGCGATCTGCTACATCTTCTGGACTCGGTTCAGCAGCAACATAATAATTGGGCTATCCTGCAAAACTATAAGAATATGAATGGGGTAGCTCCGCTGGTCAAAGAATTCAAACGAAACGTCTACAAGCGTGTGGCAGACATGCATGGAGTAGAGCGCTTCCAATCCGTCCCCCTGTTTCATCCCGCTGATACGGTAACCGGAGAACGCTATGGGCGCGACGGCTCGCCAGTCAGATACCTCGGAGAAGAAGGCGGATTAGCCCGGGTATGCCTTTTGTCGTCAGACGAAGAGTGGCTCGTGCCCCAAAAATACGTCAAAGTAATTGGAGACACGATCACTTTCAACCATGCCGTTTTTGTAGATCGGCACAACCAGAATATCGCCACGCTGGAAAAGGTCGGTTCCAAGTGGCTGGTAAGAAGCATGAATCCCATCACCACCGGTCTGCACCGTCCTCCATACGCGCAGGAAACGCCACTAGGGATTTTCCTCCTCCAGGAGAAGAAGCAGAAAATGATATATCATAAAGATGGTACTACCGAAACAGGAGGCTTCGCTCCCTGGGCAAGCCGTTTTACCAACGGTGCCTACCTGCATGGCGTACCTGTAAATGTACCTCGCACCACCCCGATTGAGTATAGTGCTAGTCTGGGCACAACGCCTCGTTCGCACATGTGTGTACGTAATGCCACTTCACACGCTAAATTTATATACGAATGGGCTCCGGCAGAAAAAACAGTAGTTTTTGTACTCGAATAGGTTGTAGCTCAGAATAATAGTATATATTTGCACTCGTAATTTTTCTTTATGTATAGATTTGTATTGTTTTTATTGCTATTACTGACTCCAGTTCATTTTTCCTCAACGACTTCCTGGATAGAAGCCGCCGACAACAACAGATTGTCTGGCAGTATGCAGTTGTATCTGGATATGCAGTTGTCCGACCGGGTGAGTTTTCCGGCCTTTGAGCAGGCGCTTTCCGGTTACGAAAAGATTGCGCACCGGAAAAATATCATGACATTGATCGACTTCACCAAACCGTCCTCGGAAGAACGTCTTTTTGTTTTGGATATGGATAGGCGTTGTATATTGTATTCATCTGTTGTTTCGCACGGCAGAAACAGCGGCACCAATTATGCCACTTCCTTCTCTAATAAAACGGGATCGTATCAAAGCTCCCTCGGATTTTATGTAACAGAAAACACCTATAACGGAAAAAACGGTTACTCCCTTATACTCGATGGACTGGAAAAAGGGTTCAACGACCGGGCTAAAGAACGTGCCATTGTGATCCACGGAGCCGCCTATTCAAATCCTTCGGTAATCGCCAGTACAGGACGGTTAGGCCGCAGTCAGGGCTGCCCGGCACTACCCGAGGCTGTCAGCGCCAAAATCATCAATACCATTAAAGGCGGAAGTGTATTGTATATCTATGCCGATAATTCGGAGTATGCACAGAAAAGTGAATTTCTGTAACCTTGATCCCATCTTTCTACATTTATAAAATTAAAGTTTGATTAAAAACAAAAAATACGTACTTGTGAGGGAAAGCATATTCCTTCACTGACATATTATTAAGTATAAAATTCTGACTGATCCTGAATAAGAGGGAGGGGGTGTTGAGCGACTGAAAAAAAAGAGAGCCGCGAGATCTCACATCCGGCGACTCTCAACACTAACCCTTAACTTTAACCAATGAAAAACAATAATCTAATTAATGTAATGAAGCTAATGCAGCTTCATAATTTGGCTCTGTTGTAATTTCCGGAACTAATTCCTCGTAAACAACCTTGCCTGCTTCGTCAATTACTATAACTCCTCTTGCAAGTAAACCTTTTAGAGGGCCATCAATCAGAAGCATCCCGTACTTATCTTCAAAGCATGAACAACGAAACGCTGAAAGTGCAACTACATTTTCAATACCTTCCGTAGTACAGAAACGTCCATGCGCAAAAGGTAAATCTTTCGATACTGCCAATACCACCGTATTGCTCAAAGAAGCTACTTCTTTATTAAATCTTCTTACAGAAGCGGCACAAACCGAAGTATCCAGACTTGGAAAAACATTTAATACAACTTTTTTCCCTTTTAAATCATTCAGTGACAACTCAGACAAATCAGTTTTTACACCTTTAAAATCTGGAGCTACTGTTCCTACTTCCGGCAATGAGCCGTTTGTGTGTACCTCAATACCTTTAAAATTTACGCTTGCCATTCTTATAAATATTTATTAATTATACTTATTTAAAAGCGGCTTACAAATATAAGCTACTTTTTATGGATTAAACAAGAAATAACACCCAAAGTTGCCATATTTAACATTTTTTAATTGGTTTTACCCATTTCATAATCCCTATATTTGTAAAAAAATTAAAAAGATGATAGATATTGTACTGATTACACTACTCCTCCTTATCTTGATTGTGCTTATTTACCGCACCCGAAAAGAGAACCAGAAAGTTGAATATGAAAGAATTATAACTGAGATGCAACGATCGTTCGAACGGATTGAGCGCAATTTCAGAGAAGATTTCAAGTTGAACAGGGAAGAAAGCCGGGCAGTAAGCAAAGACCTACGCGAAGAGCTATCGGTTAACATGGAAATATTCCGTAAAGCGTTCGAACAGGGGATACAATCTTTTAATCAGTTGCAACGTGAAAAATTTGCTCAGCTGGACGAACAGCAACAGCGAATGATTACAAATACAGAAAAGCGGTTGGAAGAAATACGTGTGACTGTAGACGAAAAGCTACAGAAAACATTGAATGAACGTATCGGACAGTCCTTTCGTATGGTTTCCGAACAATTGGAGAGTGTACAGAAAGGATTGGGCGAGATGCAGACGCTGGCCCAGGATGTAGGTGGATTGAAAAGGGTGCTCAGTAATGTTAAGACACGGGGAAACATTGGCGAAATACAGTTAAGTATGTTGCTTGAGCAGTTGCTTGCTCCCGAACAATATGACGCCAATGTGCGCACGGTGAAGGGCTCGTCGGACGTGGTGGAGTTTGCCGTCAAGCTTCCGGGGAAAGATGATACGAGGGATTTCGTTTACCTGCCCATTGATGCCAAATTCCCGAAGGATGTGTACGAACAACTGCTTAATGCTTATGACTCTTCGGATACCCAAGCCATTGATGCTGCCGGCAAGGCATTGGAGACTACCATTCGGAAGATGGCAAAAGATATTTCGGACAAATACCTCGCTCCTCCGGCTACCACAGATTTCGGGATAATGTTCCTACCCTTCGAAGGCATTTATGCCGAAGTGGTACGGCGTTCTTCCTTGTTGGAGGAACTTCAACGTACATACAAGGTGGTGGTTACGGGGCCTACCACTCTGGCAGCCATTCTAAATAGTCTGCAAATGGGATTCCGCACGCTGGCCATTCAGAAGCACTCGGGCGAGGTGTGGACTATTTTAGGGGCTGTTAAAAAGGAATTCGAAAAAGTTGGGGGTATGTTGGAAAAGGCTCAAAAGAACATTCAGGCAGCCAACGGACAACTGGACGAAGTGTTGGGAACCCGCACAAGGGCGATACAGCGCAAGTTGAAAGATGTAGATTCGTTGGGGGATGCCGAAGCAAGAGCCATCATCCCGGAGATAGGCGCATTACACAAGGATGAAGAAATAGAAGAATATAAATAGTATACATTATAATAGATAAAGATTATGAACAGGACAGAAGACTTTGGGTATATCACCCCGGTTTATACAGGAGCTGTAAAAAGATATTGTCAGACATTGGATCTGAAAAATGATCCGGAACTGATTAAAACATACAGACATTGGCACAGTAAAGAGCATATCTGGCCGGAAATACCCAAAGGCATCCGCGAGGTGGGCATACTGAATATGGAGATCTATTTATTGGGAAACCGTCTGTTTATGATTGTGGAAACTCCGGCCGACTTTGACTGGGACAGTGCTTTCGGCAGATTGGCGACACTGGAAAGGCAAGCCGAATGGGAAGCCTTTGTAGACAAATTCCAACAAAGTGAAGCGGGTGCTGCCTCGGATGAGAAGTGGCAACGCATGGAACAGATTTTTCAATTGCCCTGAGTTTAGAAATAACCTGAAGCATTGCCTTTTTAATATAATTACATTCGCATGAAGAAAAGACAAATACCTCATACCTTTACAATTGTTTTTTATATTATTATTTTCTGTGCTCTTCTCACCTGGTTCGTGCCGGGAGGTAAATACGTGGAACAGATTGCCCCAAACGGCGATAAGACCATGGTTTATCAGCAAGTAGAAAGTATTCCGCAGACCTGGCAGGTTTTATCGGCATTCTTTGAGGGTTTTGTCGATAAGGCGGATATCATCATATTTATCCTTATAATAGGTGGCGCCTTCTGGATTGTTAATGATAGCAAAGCGTTCGATATTGGTACCGTCGGCTTTTTGCGGAAAGCGCGGCGACTGGAAAACAACCGGATGTTACGCAGGATTGGCGTCGACAATTTTATAATTACCTCCATCATGCTTCTTTTCAGCGTATTTGGTGCAGTGTTTGGCATGAGTGAGGAAACCATCGCCTTTACCATTATACTTGTCCCCATGGCCATTTCCATGGGATACGACTCCATTACCGGAGTTTGCATGGTGTTTGTTGCGGCAGCTTTGGGTTTTGCCGGAGCCATCCTCAATCCGTTTACCATTGGTATTGCACAGGGATTGGCGGGTATTCCGCTGTTTTCGGGCATCGAATACCGTATCTTTTGCTGGATAATAATCAACATAGCCGGATTTACCTGGATATTACGCTATGCAAACAGGGTAAAGAAGAACCCTCAATTGTCTCTCGTTTACGAAGAAGATCAATATTGGCGTGACCTGCATGAAAACGGAAGTCCGGAGTTCACATATCACACACCCCGCATCGCGTGGATCAGCTTTGGCGTTACGTCGGTCATACTGATTCTTTTTTCCATAGCCTACCCCACCTCTTCACTGCAGATCGGGAATGCAGTCATCAACGGGCTGCCGGCCATTCCGGTGCTCACGGGATTGTTTATAGTCAGCTCCGTTTTTGCCTTACGCAAAACGGTTCACCTGTATATACTGAATCTGCTTTTCTTTACCATATTCTTTTTAATTACGGGAGTGATGGGATATGGCTGGTATATCATGGAGATTGCTACACTTTTCTTAGCTATGGGATTGGCGGCCGGTATCGCCAACAACAAAGGTCCGAATGAATTGGTGCAGTTATTCCTGGCAGGATGCAAAGATATCATGAGTGCAGCACTGGTGGTGGGAATGGCCGGAGGTATCATCGTTATCCTTCAGAAAGGGATGATTATAGACACCATACTTCATTCGCTTGCCGAAAAGATGAGCGGCATGGGACAGATTGCCACCGTCGAGATGATGTATGTGATTCAAAACCTGATCAATCTGGTGATCCCTTCGGGTAGTGCCAAAGCGGCTCTTACCATACCTATCATGGCGCCGTTCTCGGACTTGATCGGGTTATCCAAACAAGCCACGGTCATGGCCTTTCAGTTTGGAGATGGATTTACAAATATGATTACGCCAACGTCGGGGGTTTTAATGGCCGTATTGGGTGTGAGTCGTATTCCTTACGATAAATGGGTACGCTGGTCGTGGAAGTTCATTTTATTCCTGATATTGCTCGGAGCCATTTTACTGTTACCTACGGTTCTGATTCCGATGAATGGATTCTGAGGAATGCACAAAATCGGAATACGTTGCAGGTCCGCAAATGAATTTGTACATTTGCCGGAACATTCAACGTATTCCGGTTCTATGCAAACAGAAAAGACAAACAATCTTCAGGCTCCTGCTGCTGCATCTTCGTTTACGGAGATTTTCAATCAGTATCAGGAGCGCTTTATTCTTTTTGCAAATTCGTATGTAAGGAACCAGGCGGTTGCCGAAGATATCTGCATGGAAGCCATGCTGATCTATTGGGAAAAAAGGGATTCGCTTCAACCCGGAACAAACATTCCGGCTTACATTCTTACTATTGTTAAAAACAGAGCCCTGAATCATCTTCAGCACATGCATGTACGTCTGGAAGTGGAAGACCGGATCATGGATCATGCTTCCAGAGAGCTGAATCTGCGTATTTCAACGTTGGAGGCCTGTAATCCCAGCGATCTGTTTTCGGCAGAGATACAGGAAATCATTCATGACACGATCCGGACTTTCCCTCATCAGACTCAAAAGGTGTTTATGATGAGCCGGTTTGAGAATCTTACCAACAGGGAAATAGCCGAAAAACTGGGATTAAGCATAAAAAGCGTGGAATTCCATATAACCAAAGGTTTGAAAGTGCTGCGCACCAACCTGAAGGACTATTTACCATCCTGGGTTTTACTTGTCATCTAAAAAAAATTAAATTCTCATTAGGGTATTTAACGTTTGTCTTGTTATTATAGCAGAGACCAGACATATTGTTGTCTTCAATCATGAATAAAAGAAATGGATAAAGAGACCTTACATCGGTATTTTGAAGGGAAAAGCACGTTGGAAGAGGAAATACAGGTTGTGAACTGGGTGGAAGCATCCGAAAGCAACCGGAAAGATTACCTCCGGGAAAGAATGCTTTGGGACGCGGTAACTCTGACTGCCAACTCGAAGGATCTGGGAGTTCCTGTGCAAAAACGTGCCAACCGGACCAGTCTTTGGCGCGCAATAGCTGTGGCGGCATCGATTGCCTTGCTTTTGGGTATATCGTGGACAATCTGGGATCGCTCTGCAAATCTTGTTTCTCAGCAAAATCAGACAATCATCGTACCTGCCGGTCAGCGGGTACAGCTTCTTCTGGCTGACGGGACGAAGGTATGGCTTAATTCGAAAACCACCTTCACCTACCCTGCTGCATTCAGCAGTAAAAACAGGGAAGTCACACTTAACGGTGAAGCTTACTTTGAAGTAAAAAAAGATACGGAACACCCCTTTATAGTTAAAACAAATCTATATGATGTAAAGGTATTGGGTACCACCTTTAATGTGTATGCTTACGAAAATGCCGATTATTTTAAAACATCACTTATAAATGGTTCTGTAGAAGTTCTGTCCGACCACTATAAAATAAACTTAAAGCCAGGCGAAGTGGCAACCGGAACCAGCGGCTCCCTGAAAAAGGGGACGATCTCCAATCTGGACGAATTCAGATGGAAAGATGGTCTCCTATGCTTTGACGACGAGCCTTTAGGAACACTTATGGAGAAATTCTCGATCTATTACGACATCCACATCGAAGTGGCCGATCCGGGATTACTGTCGTACCGGTGCACCGGTAAATTCAGGCATAACGACGGAATCGAATACGCTTTAAAAGTAATACAGAAAGATCTGAACTTTACTTTTACCCGCAACGACGAATCAAATACAATTACATTGAAATAACAGAGTGTTAACTATTTTAATTTAATATCATGCAGAACATCGATACATAAAACATCAAAAAAAAGAAATGCCGGAAAGTAGTGGTGTACCTCCCGGCATATGTCAACACGAGACAATCCAATTTATTCTCAGTATTAACAATAAATCCATTACAAAGTTATGATAAATATTCTTTGTCGAAATCCCTATGGCTTAAAAAAACATAAATTAACCCATCTGGTGCGGATTATGAAACTATCAATATTCCTATTATTCGTCTTTGTTTGCTCGGGATTGGCCGAAAACGCCCATTCGCAGAATGCAAAAGTTACGCTAAACAAACAAAATGTGATGGTTAGCGAGATCTTAAATGAGATAGAGAATCAGACAGAATACCTGTTTCTCTACAACAAAAAAAATGTAAATGTGGAGAGAAAGACCTCTCTTAATGTCACAAACGAGTCTGTTGCAGGAATTCTTAACAGGATTTTCTCCAACACAAACGTTAGTTATGCAATGGAGGGTAAACACATTGTGCTGTCAAAGCATGATGCACCGGTATCTGTTGCCAGTCAGGAACCGGGACGTACCATTACAGGGTTGATCCGCGACGAAAACGGAGAGCCTGTAATCGGGGCCAATGTGATGGTTGCCGGTACTTCCATCGGTACCATTACGGATATAGACGGTAACTTCTCTTTGCAGGGAGTGCCGGACAAGTCAATTATCCGCGTATCCTATATTGGATATTTAACCCAGGATGTGGTATTAAAGAAAGAAAATTCGTTGCAGATCGTACTTCGCGAAGATACCAAGAAACTGGACGAGGTAGTGGTTATTGCCTACGGTACAGCCCAGCGTAAAAGTATTGTGGGTGCGGTGGACCAGATTGCATCGGGTGTGATTGAAGATCGTCCCGTTGGAAACCTTACCCAGGCATTGCAGGGAGCTTCTGCCAACCTGGTAATTCAGCAGAAGAGCTTCAACCCCAACGATAACAGCGTTAACATCAACATCCGCGGTATCAGCACCATGAATAACAATGATCCGCTGGTGGTGATTGATGGTTTGGTTGTTGAACAATCAAGCATGAATAACCTGAACCCGTCTGATATCGAAAACATATCTGTATTGAAAGATGCCGGTAGTGCGGCTATCTACGGTTCGCGGTCGGCCAACGGTGTTATTTTGATTACCACGAAGAAAGGTAGAAAAGACGAGCGTCCCGTAATCAAATTTACAGGAATGGTTGGAACACAGAATCCTCACATTCTTTTCAAACCGGTTAAAGGATACGAAAATGCCATCTTACGCAACCAGGCTTTGGTAAACGGAGGCTCTGCTCCCATCTATTCACCGGCTCAGATTCAGGGTTTTCAACAAAATGGCGACTCAGAATGGTTCCTGAACGAGATTATGAAGAATGCCTTACAGCAGAATTATAATTTAAATATCTCGGGTGGATCGAAAAACTCTACCTACATGATCTCCGGAGGATATTATGACCAGGAAAGTAACTTTGTTGGAGCCGACTATGGCGTAAAGCGCTATAATTTCCGTACAAACATGTCTACCGAGTATCAGAGACTTAAGTTAAGTACCTCCATGGCTTACGTGCGTACAGACGGTACAGATCATACCACATCTTCCGGTACGCTGATTGTGGATGCCTCACGTATTCCGGTATACAATACCTATTCAATGAAAGATGCCAACGGTCGGTACCTGGTAAACGACGTATTATCGGAATTCAACCCGTTGGGTATTCTGGAAGCTGGTGGTAAGACCTGGAAAGATGAAGACAACTTTACCGGATCTGTGAATGCCGACCTTGATATTATCGATGGTTTGAAGCTAAGGGGTGTATTTGGTGGAGATCTTCGTTCTAACCACCGTCTCATCATGCGTAAGAAAGTTCCTTTTTATGCAAGCGAAACAGCTACAGTTCCAAGTGGTTATGCAAACTCGAACCGTGAAACGGAAGATTACAATGAAAAGGTTCTTTTCCTGAATTCGCAGCTTATGCTTGACTTCAACCGCACCTTTGCCAAGATGCATCAGATTACCGGTTTGTTGGGAGTATCCAACGAGTCGTACACCTTCAAGGCAAATGAGCTGAAAAAGAAGTATACAGATCCTGATTTAGGTATTCCGGTTTCGGAAACCGAAATAATTACGTCTAGTTACAACACGCCTAACAGAACTACCCAACGCAGCCTTTACTCTGTGTTCGGTCGCGCCGGATATTCCTATAATGGAAAGTATTACGGAGAATTCAGTTTCCGTTACGACGGTTCTTCCAAGTTTGCAGAAAACAACCGCTGGGGATTCTTCCCTTCTGTTTCGGGAGGATGGCGTATGTCTGAAGAGGCGTTCATGACAAATTACCGCGAACGTTTCGGCGAATTGAAGTTGCGCGGATCGTACGGTATCCTGGGTAACCAGAATGTGGACGATTATCAATATCAGACTACGTACAACATTACAAACAATGCATACGGGTTTAATAATGTTTCGGTTGCCGGTACAGGCTTTACCTTTGCCAATAAAGAGTTGAAATGGGAGCTTTCCAAAACATTCAACGTGGGTGTGGATGCAACCTTCTTCAATAATTCGGTATATGCTTCGTTCGACTATTTCAACAAGCGTACTTCAGACATCTTAATCACTCCGGAGGTTCCCACCGTATACGGAGGTGCCGTTCCTAAGTACAACGCTGGTGAAATGCAGAATCAGGGTTGGGAAATCACCCTTAGCTATCGTTTCAACAAAGGCGATTTCCGTCACAACGTAGGCTTGAATCTGGCTGATTCATGGAATGAGGTTTTGGCATTCGACGGGAATGAGCAGATCAGCAGCTCGGATCAGATGCAGCGAATCATCCGTGTAGGGTTACCCTTTAACTCCTATTACGGTTACAAGACCGACGGATACTTCCAGAATATAGATGAGGTTAAGAACGGAGCCATCCCTGTGGGTGCTACGGTTCAACCGGGAGACGTACGCTATGTAGACCGCGACAACAACGGTGTTATTGATGACAAGGATCGTTTTGTATTAGGAAATGCATTCCCTCGTTATACATTTGGTATCACCTATGATATGAGTTGGAAAAACTTCGATTTCAATCTTTTGCTTCAGGGCGTAGGTAAACGTTCCATGTTCCTCCGCGGCGAATTGGTTGAACCGTTCCACTCCAATTATTCCTATACGATGTTTACACATCAGCTCGATTACTGGACTCCGGTTAATCCCGATGCCCGTTGGCCGCGTCTGGCCGCTCCCGGCACAGCTTCCAACACGAATAATTATGGAAAATCGTCGGATTTATACCTGTTCAACGCGTCTTATCTACGTTTGAAAAACATCCAGATCGGTTATACGCTACCGAAGACTATTTCGATGAAAGCCGGCATGCAGAAGTTACGTGGTTATGTAACCGCCCAGAATCTGCTTACGCTTGCCAAGAACGGATTTATCGATCCGGAGTCTACAGAGTTTGGATCAAACATGGGTAACGACGGGGCAAACAGCGGACGTAACTATCCTACACCAATCTATGTAGGTTTTGGCTTAGATATAGAGTTTTAACCTTTACGTTTAAAAAGATACAGATATGAAACTGAATTTCTTAAAATATAGCGTGGTTGCAATGGCATGTCTGGCTACCTTATCGGGTTGTCAGGATCTGGATCTGGCTCCCACCGATAAATTTACAGAGGCTAATTACTGGACTTCACCCGAAAAAGCATCCATGGTACTAAATACCGCCTACAGTCAGCTTAGCAGCAGCGGACGGTATTTCAGTAACGAGACCTTATCGGACAATATGTACGAAGGCCGAGGCAACAGCAGTGAAAAGATGATCTCTTCCGGTCAGGCCGATGCTTCCAACTCAAGATTTTCCGACGAATGGAAGAATTCGTATGCAGGTATTAAAACCTGTAACGTATTTCTTGAAAATGTGGATAAAGTGCCCAACATGAATGAAACCCTGCGTAACCGCATGAAAGCGGAGGCTCGTTTCATACGCGCATGGCTTTATCTGCAGCTTACCACCTGGTATGGAGATGTTCCTTTGTTTGATAAAGACATCTCCTTGTCGGAGTCTAAAACCATCGCCCGTAGTCCGAAGGCAGACGTACTTGCATTTATCTACAGCGAACTGGACGAGGTAACCGAAATTCTTCCAGTAAATACAGCTTATGCCGAAGCCGACCGTGGACGAATCACCAAAGGGGCAGCCATCGCTCTTAAGGCCAGAGCTTATTTATATCAGAACGATTGGGCAAACGTAGCCGCAACATGCGAAAAATTAATTGGTAATACGGCCAATGGAACTTACGCACTGTTCCCCTCCTACGCTGGTATCTTTAAACCGGAGAACGAATACAACAGCGAAGTGATACTGGACTATCAGTATGTTCCTTCTCTGCGAGTTTGGGAGGAAATGTACGACATGGCGCCTCTGTCTGCCGGAGCCCGTATCAACGCCAAAGCTCCCACACAGGAATTGGTGGATGACTATATTATGCTGAATGGTAAAGCGATACATGAATCGGGATCAAACTACGATGAAAACAATCCCTACAAGAACCGCGACCCACGTCTGGATGCAACCATTGTTTACCACGGTGCCAAGTGGACAAGACCGGACGGAACTGTTCAGACCATCTATATCAAACCGGGTTCTACCCCCAGCGACAATACCTATGGTAAAGTGGACGAATATATCGGTGCAGGATCGAACTCAACCTCAACCGGCTATTATTTGAAAAAGAACTACGATCCTACGTCGGAGATCGGGATGAAATCAGGCTTGAATCTTATCTTGATTCGTTATGCGGATGTACTGTTAATGTATGCCGAAGCAATGAATGAGCTTGGAAAGATGGATGAAGCTGTTTGGAATAAAACCATCCGTCCGCTTCGTCTTCGCGCCGGATTTACCGACGCTCCTGCCTTGAATTATCCAACCGAAGGAAACATGCAAACCATTATCCGCCGCGAACGCAGAGTGGAACTGGCTTTGGAAGGGTTGCGTATCTTTGATATCCGCCGTTGGAAGACTGCAGAAACGGTATTGAATACCTATCCTCACGGTGCACGTTTCGGCGAGGCAAGTATCGACAACGGCTACATCCGGTTGGAGAAACGTTCATTCAATCCGGAACGAGATTACTTATGGGCTGTTCCATTGTCTCAAAAGGACTTGAATCCTAACTTAGGACAAAATCCGGGTTATTGATTCGTATCGTGATACGTAAATGAAATAGTATTTGTATGAAATTGCATAAATCAAAAGCAGTTAATTTTCAAAAAGACAAAATTATGAAAACATTAGTAGTTAAATCGACCATATTTCTCTCTTTTCTTTTTGCATTGATGTCTTGTGTAAACGACGACACATTGGAACATCTAAAGGTGACAACCGTAAAAACGCTGTATGCTCCGGACAATAACAAGGCTGTTAAACTGGAAAGCTCTGCGTCTGCCAATATTTTGTTCGAATGGGAACAGGCCAAAGCAGAAGACGGTGGTCTGGTGATGTACGAAGTAGCATTCGACGTAGAGGGTGGCGACTTCTCTAAACCTATCTACAAACTTACATCAGACAACAATGGTACTTACAATTATGCCACTGTTACTCACAAAACATTGAATAAGATCGGTGCGCTGGCTGGATTGAACTCTTCGGAAACAGGTAATATCATCTGGACCGTATTTTCGTCCAAAGGGGTGAATGAAGTAAAAGCCGAAGAGGTAAGAACCATGACTATTACACGTCTGGCTGGTTTTGCAGAGGTTCCAACCGATGTATATGTTACCGGTGAAGGTTCTGAAGGCGGTGCTGATTTATCGAAAGCCATTAAATTCAAGGCTGTAGCCAACGGAGAATTCGAAATTTACACCAAGCTTACTGCCGGAAAGAAATATCATTTTGCCGATGGTACCAATGCAGCTGCCAAGACCTATTTCGCTGATGGCGAGGTATTAAAAGAAAACGGAGAAAGTACAGTGGCCAAAACAGGTGTGTACCGTATCAATCTGGACTTCACTACCGGAGCGGTTGTTTATACCGAAATCAGCAAGATGGAAATCTTCTTTGCTCCTACAAACTCATACCTGTTTGAACTGCCTTATGTTGGTCAGGGTGTTTGGAAAGCAGCTAGTCAGCCTATTACATTCAAGCAAGAAGGATGGGGACGCGACGAACGTTATAAATTCCGTATGACTGTAAAAGAAGGTACTGAATTTGAATGGTTCGGAAGTGTTAACGGAGATAATTCTCGTCCTAACAACTCAACGCCCGAATCATTCTGGTACATGGTACCGGTTTCGGGTGATCAATGGAATAACTGCTTCAAGTTTGCCGGCGAAATTGACAACAGCCTGAGTGATGTCAGCGTTGTTTTCCAGGCAGACAACAGTTATACTCACATCATTAAAAAAGTAGGTGATCAATAACAGTAAACAAGCCGCCCGGAAAAACCATTCCGGGCGGACTTATCATCCTAAAAAATATATACACATGAAAAATATTCTATTCTATTCATTATCCATCCTTTTGCTTTCCTCTTGTGGAAAAATAAATGATATACCCTTGAACGATCCGAACGATGTGGCTGTAAACTGGACTGCAGCAGCAGACAGCAGCAGTCAGTCTCTGGCCAATGGCTTCTGGAATTCGGGTGGTTCTTACTTCAACTATAATAACAGCGGCAACACAGACTTTCATTACTGGCCGCAGGCTCACGGACTCGATGTGCTGGTAGATGCTTATTCGCGAACGGGGAATGCTGTTTATAAAAACGAGATAGACCAATGGTTTACAGGTGTCAAAATTAAAAACGGCAATACCTTTTATAACAATTTCTACGATGATATGGAGTGGAACGCACTGGCCATGTTACGTGCTTACAATGCCACTAAAGATGAAAAATTCAAAACCGCTGCTTTAGATGTCTGGAGCAATATCCAGACCGGATGGAATTCTACCATGAATGGAGGAATTGCCTGGAAAAAAGATCAGCTTTATTACAAGAACACCCCCGCCAATGCTCCCGCCTGTATTTTAGCCGCCCGTTTATATAAGCAGTTTAACGGCGCAAGCGACCTGGAATGGTCGAAGAAAATTTACGCATGGATGAAAGAACATTTATTTGAAGCTGGTACCGGATTTGTGTACGATGGTATAAACCGTGAAAACAACGGTGCAAAAGACAACTGGAAGTTTACCTACAACCAGGGAACATTCTTAGGTGCAGCCCTCGAATTATACAACATCACTGGCGAAAAGGTCTATTTGAATGATGCCATCAAGGCAGCCGACTATGCCCTTAACAGCAATGTAAACAGCAACGACCGTATTTTACAAAGTGAAGGCTCAGGCGACGGTGGCCTGTTTAAAGGAATCTTTGTCAGGTATTTTACACAGCTCATTCTTTGTCCGGGACTGGAAGACGGAACGCGCAACCGGTATGTACGATTTATGGAGCACAATGCAAAAACATTGTGGAATGAAGGTACGAACAAAACCGGTGTGCTGTTTGGTCCGTATTGGAAAACAAAACCCAATGCACAAACCGGACTTACAGAACAACTAAGTGGCTGTATGCTGATGGAATCAATGGCACTTTTAAAAGAAAAATCAGTAATTAAATAGTTGTGTTAAATCTTTAGAACAGAGTGATTATGAAAGTTAAAGTACTTAGTCTTGCATTTCTTTGCCTACCCTTTTTGATAGGAGGGTGTGCTACACGGAAGACATCCGACAAAACCAGCGATCTTTCCGTAGCCGATTCGCTGCTTACCAACATCCTATCTCTTTACAATGTAGAAAAACACGGATTATTGTCGGAAACCTACCCCGTAAATCCAGACAACCAGGTTACTTATCTGGCCGAAGGAAGCGAACAAAAGAAAGGTCAGGAAGTCTCTTTTCTATGGCCCTACTCGGGTATGCTGTCAGGATGTGTTTCTCTTTATAAGACAACGGGAAATCAGAAGTATAAGGAAATACTTGAAAAACAGATTCTACCCGGACTGGAACAATATTGGGATAACATCCGCGAACCGTTCTGCTACCAGTCGTACCCCATGTTCAATGGTAAAAGCGACCGCTTCTACGACGATAACGATTGGATCGCCATTGATTTCTGCGATTACTACGAACTGACAAAAGAACCCGCCTATCTTGAAAAGGCAGAGGCCCTGCACAAGTATATCTACAGCGGATGGTCGGACGAACTGGGTGGAGGTATTTTCTGGTGCGAGCAACAGCGTGTTTCAAAAAACACCTGCTCCAACGCTCCGGCTACAGTGCTTTGCATGAAACTTTACAAACTCACGAATAAAGCCGAATACCTGGATTGGGCTAAAAAAACCTATGCGTGGACCAAGCAACATCTGTGCGATACAACCGATTATGTATATTGGGATAACATCGCTCTGGACGGTAAAGTGGCTACTCAGAAGTATACCTATAACAGCGGACAAATGATTCAGGCCGGTGTTCTTTTATACAAAGAAACCGGAGATGAAACTTATCTGCAGGATGCGCAACGTACGGCAAAGGGATCTTTCGAACATTTTACATCCAGACACCGGCTTTCGGATGGAAAAGAGGTCCTTTTCTACACAAGTTCACCGTGGTTTAACGTAATCATGTTCCGCGGACTTAAAGCTTTGTACGAAGTAGACGGTAACGCGCTTTATGTAAACACCATGGCAGAAAATGCCCGTTATGCGTGGGCAAATACCCGCGACGAGAACGGATTACTCGGTCACGACTGGTCCGGACAAAAAACTAAAAAATATAAATGGCTGCTGGATAACGCTTGTATGCTCGAACTATTCTCGGAAATGAGCGAACTTCCATCTGTAAAATTATAACTTTGCAGAGAATAACCATATTTTTCAATTCTAATAATAAGATAAGATGACTTCCAGAAGAAATTTCATCAAAGCCGGTGCTTTTTCGGTAGCCGGTTTGTTAGTAGGCCAACATTCCTTTGCTGTACCTGGTATGCCGGAAACAACACCTTATGTTTGCAAACGTCCGCTTCCGGGTGCCCGTAATTTTACATCCAAAGCAGTCGAAGAGGCCATTGCCGCTACAAAAAAGCAGATTAAAGATCCGAAATTGGCATGGATGTTTGAAAACTGTTTCCCTAACACGTTAGATACAACCTGCGAACATAAAATGGTAAACGGCAAACCCGATACGTTTGTTATCACCGGAGATATTCACGCCATGTGGCTGCGTGACTCTTCTGCACAGGTTTTCCCTTATATCACCTTCGCAAAAAAGGATAAGGCTTTGCAAACGATGCTGGCAGGGGTGATCTATCGTCAGACTAAATGTATTCTGATCGATCCGTATGCCAACGGCTTCAACGAAGGTCCCACCGGCAGCGAATGGGAAAGCGATAAGACCGATATGAAGAAAGAGTTGCACGAACGCAAATGGGAAATCGACTCTCTTTGTTATCCCATCAGACTTGCTTACAACTACTGGAAAAATACAAACGATACCAGTGTTTTCGATGCCGAATGGGAAAAAGCAATGGAAACCGTCTATAAAACATTTGTAGAGCAGCAACGCAAAGACAATCTGGGTCCCTATAAATTTACGCGCGTAACCGACCGTCAGGGCGACACGCTCCTTAATTTCGGATACGGAAGTCCGGTTAAGCCGGTTGGATTGATCGTATCCTCTTTCCGTCCATCAGACGATGCCTCCCTGTTTGGCTTCCTGATTCCTTCCAATCTGTTTGCCGTTACTTCGCTAAGACAAGTAGCAGAGATCATGCGGAAGGTACGCAACAACGGTTCATTTGCCGGAAAATGCGAAGCCTTAGCCAACGAAGTAGAGGCAGCTGTAAAGAAATACGGTATCTGCGAGCATCCTGAATTCGGCAAAGTATATGCCTTTGAAGTAGACGGCTTCGGCAGCCGTGTATTTATGGACGATGCCAATGTTCCAAGCTTGCTGGCCCTCCCCTATCTGGGCTGCGTGGAATTAAACGACCCCATCTACCAGAACACACGAAAAATGATTCTGAGCGATGCCAACCCCTATTTCTTTAAAGGAAAAGCAGGCGAAGGAATCGGTGGTCCGCATGTTGGTTTCGACTATGTATGGCCGATGAGTATTGTAATGCGTGCAAACACAACCACCGATATGGCAGAGATCAGAAAGTGTGTTCAGATGCTTCGCGATACAGATGGCAACACAGGCTTTATGCACGAAACATTCCATAAAGACAACGCGGCCGACTTTACCCGTTCGTGGTTTGCCTGGGCGAATACGCTGTTTGGCGAACTGATCTACCGCCTGGTAAACGAAGGTAAACTGGATGCAATCAAAGTATCGTAAAACTACTGCAATAAAACAATAGGAGCAAACAAGATCAAAGGCATCTTGCTTGCTCCTTCTTTTTAGAAAACCATTGTCAGTTCTTGGCGTCCGACTTAAAACTTACATTGATCCCTTTGTCGTGTTTGGTGATGTGCAACAACTCATTTTTGTTGATTTCCACTTCACCCTTTACAAACTCCGGTATATTGAATGAGAATAATGAACGATCGTAATAATCCGGGTCCTCCTGAGGCAATAGAAAAGGCTTGCCCGTTTTTCCGGATTCATCCACGTGGCAGATATATGGACGCGTATAGAGACCATCCATTCGGCGGCTGCTAAATACAAACCACCGGCTGTTGCTGCTCCAGGAATGGTAGCTATCCACATCGTCGCTATTTACATTACGCAACGAATCCACAGCCTGTGTTGCAAGATCCACCATCCGCAGATCGGCATCCTTATGCCAGATAGAAAAATTACCATAATCAGATACCGTGAACAGCAGGAACTTGCCATCCGGAGAAATCCGGGGAAATTTGGCACTCCGCCCCTCTTTCTCTGCCGAAAACAGCGTATCTATCTTAGCTCCAAACCTGCCAGTATTTTCATCAAAGGAGACCGAAAGCAGGTTGTACCTGATATTCTTAAAACCTTCAGGCATCTGTTTCATCGAAGCCGAACAGAAATAAAGCCTCTTGCCATCGGGCGAGAAGGTTGGGAAAGTCTCCAGATTATCTTTGGAACGGAGTCGGCTGTCAGTAAATATCTGATGTTTCTCTACATCGTATAACACAATGTCCGAGGCATGATCGAAAACCTCCACCCGGTTGGGATCGGAATAATGGAAGTCCTGCTTCGTTTCGTTGGTCGAAAAAGCGACCAGCTTACCCGAAGGATGCCACGACGGATAAACCAACGGAGAAATCGTCTCTTTAGTCTTTGTATTCAGTTTTTCGATTTTACCATCCACTATAAGGTAGGTCCCCGCATGGATAGAGCGTTGATGAAACAGCATCTTCTTCGGATCCTGCATACAAAAAGAATGGCAGTTCATGCAGTTATTATGGGTTTGTTTATTGGTTATGAGATCCTTTTCAGTGAAGTTCTCCAGACAACGCTGGTAAATACCCATCTCATTCCACATCCGGTATACAGGAGCAATCCGGCGATAAACCAAATGGGAATCCATCATCTCTTTTGCCACATACATTGCGAAAGGGTTAAAACAGAACCACTCCGCACCCTTTTTTGCATAAACAGTAACCAGAACAGAATCTCCGTTCAAGTTCTCAATCAATTGCTTCCATTTTCGTTCCGAAAAACAAAATTTACCATCCTTTGTATCCGTGCGGAAACTATATCCGCCACCCGATAAAACCGCTATAGCTTCAGCATACTCCGTTAGCTTAAAGTTCATTGGAGCCATATTGGGTGGGATAGTCACCTGCTTATAATCAGGAAAAATCCCAATCTCTTCGTTGGCTTTCCTGGCATCCGGCAGACTTTGAGTACATCCCGCTAAAAGACCGATACAAATAGATAGAAGTAAATATATCTTGATCATAAAACTTCATTTTTTAGGTGCTTATGATAATAATAGAACCAAAACGTATTTCCGTACATTTGAAACAATGCAAACAGTTTGTTATCATCGTTTTGGACCATTTCATTGTGTTCATTAAATTGGTTGAACCGCTGGACAATTTGAGGTTTAATCTCCACCTTTTGCAGCAAATCAGGATGCTTTTGCCCAAGCAACAAAACAGCCTCCTGGAAATGATCCGGCAAAGGCAGATAGTGAGAACCTTGTGTTATTGCATCGATCAGGGTATAAAAATCATCCATTCTCTTATCCAGCAGATAAGAACAACCCAGGTATTCGAAGGCTTTTTGGTTGGTTATAGAATCATTAACCGAGCTTTTCCAAATCGAATCTTGTGTAATCAAACAAAGCAAACCCGGTGTTTTTGAACTATATATTTTTGATGAAGGGAAATCCTTATCCCCTTTCATAGACTCCGGATGATCCAGATATCCCTTGTATTTCATGGCCCATGCCTTATAAAAGGGCATATCGGCCAACCTATTCAAATATTTTTCGGCCAGTCTGGTTTCACCCTTCTGTAGGTTTATCTGAACCAGCCGTTGCATCATGCGCGGACTTCCCTTTCTTTTTGCCAAAGAGAAACCCTCCATCGCATACCCTTCCGAAAGGCTCAGATCACCCAACATATAATGGATATCACTTAGCATTTCACTCATATAAAATGTACGGTTCCAATCGGCTATCAAGCCTTGCGAACTCTTCTGATCAAAAAAGAATAGTCTGTCACCCAGCACTCCCTTTTCGGCCAACGCCATATTCAGAAAGTTCAGACTGATATAATTATTGACACTTTTACCTTGATGCATCTCGATAATGGCGTTCCAGTCTTTCTTCTGCTTCAAAGACAAAAGCTTGTCGGCCATCCTGTTTTGCACATCGAACTGGTCCGGCAAACAATATCCGGCAATATAAACAACCAAAAATGTAACGGCACTTGTAACAAGCACCTTCGTACGTCTCTTTTCCCATTTGATCCGCTTCATAACGTAGCCGGATACTACGATACAAGCCAGGGCAAGGACAAAGCGCAACCATACATAATACATATAGGATTCCGGAAGCAACTGCGTTTCGTGATAGGCTTCGCTATAAATACCCTCCGTAACAGGGATAGCATGCCAATAATAGATATCCAGAAAAGTTAGAACAACAGCGATAGCAATCGGCACTAATAAATAAGGCCATTTATGAATGCTAAAAACAAAGACAGATAAAAACATCAGGAATGCATAAAGAATAACAATCTGGCCGGCCAACAAGTAAAGGACTATGGTACTGATAATACTGTAAATCAGCAACCCCGATTTTTTCCGGATCTGCACAAAGACAAACCAGCAGACCATCATCAGAAACAAACAAATTGTTCCATCCAGCACATAATTAAATCTTATATGCATTTTAATTAGTCCGCATACCGGTATTAATGCAAAAAGTAAATGATAACCTCTTTGTGCTATGGTTTGTAATATCCGGTAAAATAAATATCCGATCCCGGTTAAGAGAGAACTTATTAAAAGAGAGGCAAACAAAGAATTTTGATAGAATTGAACCAGAAAAAGTGCAGTAAGATTACTAAAACCACCCGGTGAGCAAAGTATTTCTTTCATAAAATACCATTTGGGTATAAATAGCTGAGCCTCCTCCTGTCTTTCAAACAAATAGATCGCAAACGACTGGAGAAAAAAACAAACAAGTAAAAATGTAAGTCCCCAGAACGCACCTATTTTCCACTGCTTTGATAGCATAATGATTGTTTTAAATGCAAATTAGTTTAACTTCAATGCCAGTATCAGATTTATTAAATGAGAAGAGAGGATGGAGATCGCCTCCATCCTCTTTCTGTTGTTGTAAAAAACAGATCAATTGTTATCGTATCCCGGATTTTGAATCAATAAATTATTAGCTCCAATGATACTGGAGTGAATAGGGAAACGATTAAAATTAGCATTATTTGTAGCCTTGTGATCCCACCAATCTTCGGTTACGTAAGCATCCCAACGAATTAAGTCAGTTCTTCTGCGACCTTCAGCCAGGAACTCCTGTTGCCATTCGTCCAACATTCTGTATTTGTCCAGATTTGCTGCAGTTACAGGATTGGGATCTTCGCCACCTACGAAGTAACGTTTACGGATATTATTAATAATATCAGCAGCACCCTGCTTATCGCCTGCACGCATTTTACACTCGGCCAACATATAATATATTTCAGCCAAACGAATTACGGGTATATCCGGATCATACATTTTAAGCACATCACTTTGATTCGGACGCGGACTACGTTTCACTACACGTACACCCGAAGACTCTTCGGCTGTTGCGATTGTAGAAGGCAAAGACTCCAACGTAGGATAAGCAGCTGTTCCCAGTTTTGCAAAATAAGAAATCTGATCTCTTTCTACAATAACCTTTCCTTTATATTCGCGGTTACCCAAACATTTCCATTCCGGATTAAGCGGATTGATCAACTCCCCTACAATAAACATACCACGGTATTTACCGTTTCCTTCGTACACATAAGGTTGTTTACGCACATCCGTATCTGCAAATTTAGCATACGCTCCACCTAATTTATATGTATAACGTTTACCCGTCGGGTCCAAGCTTGGAACCAGACATATACCATTGTTCGAACCGGAACTTTCCAATCCACCCAGATAGTTCTTGTAGTTATAAGGAACCATGTAACTCCAATACATACCATCTGTCTGCAGTTTGGCATTCTGACTGGGAACCGACCAGATTATCTCGGTAGAATTCTCATTATTGAAACCGAATATTTTGGTCCAATCCGATTCCAACGCATATTTACCATACTTTCCATCAATTATATCCTGACAAATAGCCGCAGCCTCGGTAAACATTTCTTTTCCGATGTAAGACTTTGCATTGAAATAAAGACGAGCTTTCAAGGCTGCACCTGCAGCTCTGTTGATACTTCCATTTTCGAAACCGCCCAGATTTTCCTTCAAAGGCAAAGAAGGAATAGCTTCTGTCAACAACGAATCAATAAAGTTGAATGTCTCAACATCCGTAGAACGGCCTTTTACTTCCGATTGAGTAGTTGTATACAAAGGTACACCACCAAAGAAATCCAGCCCGTCCAGATAGAACGATGCCACCAATGCCTGTTGCTGTTTAAGCATAGACTCTTTCGTACCGGCAGCAAAGCCCAACTTATCGAAGTCAATTTTATCAAGATCCTCAATCGCATCCCAAGCCAAAGCTACCCCCATGGCATAGTTGGTCCAACCGTTCGAGATGCTGTTCATCTGATCATAGTATTCATGATGATGAAACAGCTGATAAGCACCGCCGTTATACCAGTCGCTACCCCTTGTAGGCAAACAAAACTCGTCTGTTCCCAACTCCTGTAAAAACCAACGTGATTCACTCTGTCCCAAATACCAACGCCAGTGTGTAAACGGACGGTTGAATCTTTGCCATACGTTATCCTGAGAATCATAGAATGTCTCTGGAACTACCTGCGAATAAAAATCCGGTTCCACACTACATGCCGAACAGAATAATAAAAATGAAAGGCACCAAGGTAGAATATTTTTTAAACATTTAATCTTTTTCATCATAATAGAGTTTAGAAATTTAATTGAAGACCTATTGTATATGTACGTACTTGTGGATAAATGCCATCGAACCATTCGATACCACCTTCCCATCCGGTGATGTTTACTTCCGGATTCATCCCGCTGTAACCGGTTATTGTAGCTACATTTCCAACTGTTCCATAAACACGAAGACGGTCAATTAATTTAGTATACTTCTTGATAGGCACTTCATAACCAAGCGTGATTGCATCGATCTTAAGGAACGTACCATCTTCAAGATAATAGTCACACAATTGTTTTTCGCCGGTGATATGGTCAAATTTGCCATAAGCCGCTTTCAACACATTCAGGTCGTCAACATTCTTGATACCAAAATACATATTGATGGTATTATAGATGTCGTAATCGATCCAGCTTCTCAGGTTAATACCCAAATCCCAGTTTTTGTATTTCACGGTATGGTTCCACGAAGCAATCAATTTAGGCATATAATTACCCACATATTGTTTGTCGGACTGCGTCTTTTCTTTTGCTGGAATCACTTCGCCATCCTTGTTATACAACAAGAAATTTCCAGTTTCATCAAATCCTGCGAATTTCCAGATATAGAAGTCACCGATCGTAGTTCCCTCTTCAATACGAAGGGCATCACCCGGCGATCCCGGAGCAGGGAAGCCTGCTGCAGTGTAGTATGTATTATCTCCCCACAACGAAAGAATCTTTGTCTTATTATGACTCAGGTTGATGCTTGAAGTATAGGTCCAGTCTTTGGTGCGTACAATATCTCCACCAATTTCCAACTCCCATCCCTTATTCTCCATATTACCAATATTCTGGTACTGTGAACCTTGCGTAAACGGAGGTTGTGGAACCTTCACACTATATATCATTCCATCCACCTTGCGGCGATACACATCAATCTTTCCATACAATCTGTTCTTGAATAGCGAGTAGTCCAAACCTAAGTTCCACTCTTTCTTCTCTTCCCAACCCAAATTAGGATTCACATTCTGAGATTTACCATAGGAATAAGCCCAGGTTCCGTCAGGCAACATCCAGTAGGTATCCGAACCCAGCATGTTAGCCATGTAAGTAGAGCTAAAGTCGTTGTTACCAGTCACACCGTAACCCAAACGAATTTTAAGATCATCCACCCAAGTCACATTCTCCATAAATGCTTCGTTAGAGATACGCCAGCCACCGGACAAAGCCCAGAAATTAGCCCAACGTTTATTTTCAGCAAATTTTGAAGAACCTTCACGTCTGATACTTCCAGACAACATATAACGATCCTTATACGAATAGTTTACACGGGCAAATAACGAGAACAGACGTTCTGTGATATTCTTGCTTGACGACATGCCAGCTTTACCATCCGATAAATAAGACCCTTCACCTATATTCCAGTACTTGATCAAATCATTTGTGAAATTATAGTTAGACATGTTGAATGATTCGCCGTTATTTTCAAAATAAGAATAACCGGCTGCAACATTAAACGTATGATCGTTAAATTCATTTATATAACTGGCATATCCTTCCGAAGTAATATTTTCAGTCTTACTGAAGCCTAGGTAAGCGTAACCCTTTCTTGAGTTAGAAACCTCATCTCTGTGATATTTAGAACGATACACATGGTTTTCCCATTGACGGTTTTCGTAACCCACTACCTGTTGAACAGAAAGTCCCGGTACCGGTTTGATATTCACCTTCAAAGTAGCTTCTGGCTGGAACCATTTATCCAATCCGTAATAGTCGTTCAATCTTGAATCGGCAACCGTGTTGTAGTCGTGTGACTCGTTAGTCCATACATTATACCCCGAAGTAGACGTTGCATCGTACGGAGAACGTGTAGGGTTATTACGCAAAGCCTGCTGGAAATTAGGGCGGTTGTTATTTCTGGCAGCCTGACGGTAATAGGTGTTTGTTTTAATCTCCACCCAATCATCCAACAGTTTGAAACTTGCGTTTATTCTACCAGCATAGTCCTTACGGGCATCTTCAATGGCAATACCTTCATTATTGTCGAAGGTGAATGATGTATAAATCTGAGCCTTTTCGGTTCCTGCTTCCAGAATTACATGGTGCTTCTGAGAAAAGTTTTCATGGTTGATCATCTCATCGTACCAATCAGTCGACGTACCATAATTGGTACCTCTGTTGTAAGAAACATATTCTTCGGCAGATAACATTTCCAACTTTCCATAATCCTGCTTCTTAGACAATTCAGTATTGTAACTTAACTTCACCTTTCCATTGGTGTTGGTTCCGTTCTTCGTTGTAATAAGAATTACACCCGAAGCAGCTCTTGTACCGTAGATAGCACCGGCAGAAGCATCTTTCAACACGTCGATAGACAAGATATCTTCCTGAACCAACGAACGGATATCACCTCCGGGGAATCCATCAATTACAATAAGCGGAGATTTACCCGCATTGATAGATGTCATACCACGCAGCTGGAAAGTATTGGAAGAGTTCGGGCTACCTGTACCAGAGATAATCAAACCACCGATTTTTCCCTGCATGGCAGTAGCAATAGAAGATCCGCCGGTACCCACCATCAAATCGCCGGCAGACAAAGAGGTTACCGAGCTGGTTACCTGTTTCTTTTCCATTGTACCATAACCGATAACAACCACTTCGCTTAAAGCTTTGGCATCATCAACCATCGTAACAGCAATCGTACTTTTTCCATCCAGTCTCACCTCTTTACGCTGGAAACCGATATAAGAAAAAATCAACGTAGCATCGGTTCCTGTGTTTGGCAATACAAAATTACCATCCAGGTCGGTCACCGTACCGGTTTGAGATCCTTTTACCGTAACATTCACACCAACCAGCGCTTCACCGTTGGCATCCTTAACCTGACCTTTTACGGAAGCTTTCTGCTGAGTAACCTGACTTACATGGGCAACCGTTGTATTCGGTTCGGCTGGAATAAGAATTACTTGTGAGTTTTCAATCCTATAAGAGCATTTCTGACCGGCAAGCAAAAGATTCAAAGCTTCATTCAACGAAACAGTACCTGTATTTACGGTCACTTTCTGTTGATCATTCAATACATTGTTCGAATAAATAATGCTTACTCCGTACTTATTCCTCAACTGCTCGAATGCCTCATAAAGAGAAGCATTAGTAACCGAAATTGTTACTTGTGTTTCTAAAACATTGGCAAATACAGGCATTGTGCATATAGCTAACAAACACAACGCAATACATTTCCTCCACTTTACCCTACTGGCATCCAAAGGATAATGCAGGTGTGAGGTGCGACTTTTCATTCCTACTAAAAGTAGATTTAAGTTTTTAAACATAATGAATGGATTAAATTAAATTAAACTGAATATAGGTTTATCTATTTACTGATATTGAATATAATTTATGTTTATTCGGTTTGTAATCAGGTATAACTAAAGACATAACAACGTCTAGCGTTTCTTCTGGTGAATTTTTTAAATTTAAGTTACCCGAAATCACATAATTCAAATACTTTGTATTTTTTACTGTTATTTTTATATCATATACATTTTCTAATTTTTTAATTACAAACTCCATTTTTTCTTTATTGAAATACAATCGATTGTCTTTCCAGGAAGTATAATCCCTTACGTCTACCGTTTTAAGCTGCTCCTCTTGTTCCTTTTCATTCACCCTATAACACTCATTGGGCTTTAAAACAAGGTGTTTCTCTTTGGTATTAAGAGAAATAGAACCATTTACCAGAACGGTTTCAAATATTTCGCTTTCATTATCTACAAACACATTAAACTCCGTACCCAAAACTTCAATGGAACGAATCCGTGTTTTTACTATAAATTTCTTTCCCGCACTCTTCTTTACGGCAAAATACCCTTCACCTTCAAGGTATACTTCACGAACATCACCTTCAAAATCCGACGGATAAATAATCGTAGAGCCCGAATTCAGATAGACAACCGAACCATCTGCCAACGTAAGGACAGAACGTTTTCCTTTCGGCACATAAAGCATATTAGGTTGCGCTTTAGGCTCTTTATTAATCTTCATGTTGCCATTCACAACAATCGATTTTGCATTAAGATAAGACACTTTTACAGAATCCGATTCAAGCTCGATACTGTTATCGGAACCATGTAAAAGCACTACATCCTTACTATTGGGTTTTGAGCGCAAAAGAGCTTCGTAATCCTGTTGGGGGGTGTGGGTGAAATAGGGATAGATAAAAACAAACAGCAGAATAGCTGCTGCACACGATGCGATCGTTGCGATCGACCTATACCAGTTCCGGCGGATACGTGGGGCTTTAACCTGATGCATGATGGAGCGTACGCAGGCTTCATTTAGCTCTGTCGCTTTATCCATTTCGATAGCGGTCCAAAGAGATTGCAAACGAACAAACGCAGCCTTGTTTTCTTCAGACTGTTCAATCCATTGCAAAACCAATCTGGCCTCATCAACTTCACATTTCTGCTCTAAAAACCGAATGAGTAACTTATCTTCCATCAATACATTCTATTTCTCTATACAGAAGAACAGTTTATTTGAGTTTTACCCTAGTGAAAAAATTAAAAAAATTCACTTTTTTTTAAATAATAAATCGAATCAGAAAAATCCAGATCCAGTAATCCTGGGGAAGTTCCTCTTTTAGAATCTGTAAAGCTTTGGAAATGTGATACTCTACTGTTTTCTGGGATATATTTTTTGTTTCAGCGATTTGTTGATTTTTTAAACCGTCGTAGCGGCTCAGCATAAAAATCTCCCGGGTTTTCTCCGGTAATTTACTTAAGGCCCTTTCAATGGCTTTATGAAGATCTTCCGATTCTACAATCTGCGAAGCCTCGTCTTGCAACACATACAGATTGGCCCGCTGATAAATTGTCTCGTCGTCTATCTCTTCAATATATAACTGACGGATACGGGCCTGCTCCAGTAAATTAAGACACTTGTTTCGCAGCACCACCATCAGGTAAGTAATCAGATTTGTGTTATCTTTTAAGATTGCACGGTTGTTCCATAATACCAGGAAAGTATCCTGAACCAGCTCCTGCGATGTCTCATTATTTTGCGTATAGATCAGGGCAAATTTAAACATACGAGGCCAGTATTCGCGCACAATCTGCTCGAACACCTTTTCATTTCCATCCTGTAATTGCTTAATAATCAAATTCATCGAATTAGATTCAAATAACAAACAGTTGATTACATACTAAAGATTGCCTTCTAACCACTACAGCAAATCCATCACTTTTCTACACCTCCTGGAGAGTTGTTAACGCAACAAAGATAAAAAATAAAACAAAAATTCACCTAACAAATGTGAATCTTATGCTAAGATAATTTATTTGTCAGGTTACTTTGCGCGAACATTGTAATGTAACTTAGTATCTGAACCGTTCAACTATTTATCTAAAACACAAAAAGTCCCACTCTCACGAGCCGGACTCTTCTTAAACTCTCTTTTATCTCTTAATATGTCAAAAAAACTAATTAAAAACACGATAAATACCCATTGCAAATATAAGAGTTATTTTTACTTTCGCAACTAATTATACAATGTTTCACAGCAGACCGTTTAATTTGGATAATTCATTTATTAAACTATTTGCGCGTTGCGCGAACATTTTTATATACGTAAATCCCCAGCCTGCTATGTTGGATTCTAAACCAGCAACTTATACAGGTAACTGGTTCCGGCAACTGCTATCAAACACCAGCCAAGCAGGTTGGCGGCTCCGTATTGCTCGGAGACACCGGGGTATCCGGTGGTGGCTTCTGACTGAGGGTTACAATAACACCCAGTGCAGCCAGGGCAATCTCCTTTTCTTCCAGTACAAGAGCCAGGAGGATAAGGATCTTCAGGAACGTGAGGGTGGACCTTTTGCTGTTTCCTTTTCCGAAAAAAGCAGCTTGCCACTACCAAAATAAATTCAATGATCTGTTTTACTTGTTTCATCTATCTGTTTGTTTTAAGGGGTTGTGTTGAGAATCAATCTTTATGTTCCGGAAACTGCAGTGCTATCAGCTTACTCATGGTGGCCGAGAGCTTTACCAGCAGCATCTTGTAGTTTTGGCGGTTGTCGCCGTTTACCTCGCTGATGTAGCGGCTGTAGGCTATCTCCTGGGCATAGGCAGCAGGAACGTTGCTTACGTTGCAGGCAGAGGCATAGGATGAGCGCAGCAGGCGGGCCATATCCAGAATACCGTTGCGGGCATCGGGGTAGCTCCGGTAGGTAAGTCCCTTTTCGCAAAGCTGCACCTTGGTACCCGGCCAGAACTCGGAGGGTTTACCAAAGCCCGTCAATCCACCGAAGTTAAAGTGCTCCTTACATAGCACCGACTCGCCCCACCCTGTTTCGATGGCGATCTGGGCCAGCAGCACCACCGGGTTAATGCCATATTTTACTCCCGCCTCTTTTACCTGGGGGTAATAACTCTGTACAAATATTTCTTTCAACATAAAAATCCTTTGTTTGATTTACTTGCAGGGTTAAATTAAAATTGCACCCCTGGAACCTGCATCCAAGGGTGCAATGAAGAATTAATACACGTGCTCTTTGTCGCACTGCTCCGTTACGGTAACCGTAACCGTGGGCAATTTCTCGAACTTGGCGTTGTTGGTCACTTCGCGCAACAGGATACCCGGCTTGAAGATAATACGCGGTTTTTTGAACATCGAAGTGTTAAACTCCTCTTCCGTTAAAGCTCCTACAGAGCCGGCTTCCATGCGAAAATTTCCAAAATTGCCCATGCTCACAACCGTTCCGGCCTGCAGCCTCTCGGTAAGGATATAGATCAGACCTTCCAACACCAGCATCACGTCGCCGCGTGATGCGGTACTGTGTGCAGCGATTGCGTCGCACAATTTGTTCAGGTCCATTTTCGAAGTGGTACGAGTGGATCCGTATACCAGTTTACTACCTACAGGAGCGTCTTTCTCCATGTTTCTGCGCTTGATTAAAGAATAAGATAATGCCATACTTGTTTTGTTTTTTAAGGGTTTATAAAACTTGTTTTCGTTACGTAACAATGCAAATGTACGACCACCCCACCCCCGTTTGGCGCGTTTTGTCCCCCAACGTCCCGATAGGGCGCGATAAGGCGCGATGTTTCCCGATAGCTTACAAACAGCTTCACGAAAACCTCCCGAATAAGTAAAATTTATGACACTTACAAGTTATTTTTATGCGAAAAATGTTTGGTTATATGGAAAGTTAGTAGTATATTTGATTAATAATAAAAACAAGATTTAAAACACTATTAATCTGACTTTTACTATGAAAAGTAAGCTTTTTAATCAAAATAATATAACTACAAATACATCAATATACAGATGAAAGACCAATCCCTACCCATCCATCCCTACGGGTGGAACGAGCTGGCGCAATTATATTCGCCCGCTTTGAGCAGTTCGGCACAGAATAAACAGCTG
>NZ_JBFWMI010000022.1:0-39633 GCF_050251695.1 Macellibacteroides sp. | reverse complement strand
GCTGCGGAATCCTTTAATGCTAAAATAAAAGACTTCAGAAGACAGTTTAGAGGTGTAACGGACATTAAATTCTTCCTGTACAGATTATGCAAAATTTATGCTTAGACCCAGAATTTGGTCGTGATCCGTACTGTTCCCTCAAATGTAGAGATATAAACCGGACCGGGAATAAAAAACGAAGCAGAAAATCTTTTAAAGATCTCTGCTTCATTCTGCTCTCCCTCTTGGACTTGAACCAAGGACCCTCTGATTAACAGTCAGATGCTCTAACCAACTGAGCTAAGGAAGAATTTAAATACATAGTCAAGGTTGTTCTGCTCTCCCTCTTGGACTTGAACCAAGGACCCTCTGATTAACAGTCAGATGCTCTAACCAACTGAGCTAAGGAAGAATTTAAATACATAGTCAAGGTTTGTTCTGCTCTCCCTCTTGGACTTGAACCAAGGACCCTCTGATTAACAGTCAGATGCTCTAACCAACTGAGCTAAGGAAGAAAATTGCAATTGTCAGAAGTGGATGCCATTTCTTAAAATGCAGTGCAAAAGTAAGTCTTGTTTTCGAAATATGCAATATATTTGCAGAAAAAATAAGAAAAAATGAGAACTATAGGTTTGGGGAATGCTTTGGTGGACGTGGTATTGAGGGTGAAAGACGAGTCGGTTTTGTCCGATATCGGCATAGCAAAAGGAGCTATGGAGCTGATAGACAAAGATCAAATGATTCGTTTGCGTTCGGCCAGCACAGACCTTTCCAGGTCGGTTTCTCCGGGTGGTTCAGTATGTAATACCATCCGTGCAATGGCAAATTTAGGAGCCAATGTGGGATATATCGGGAAAATCGGATCGGACGAATTGGCGCAAAGCTATGAAAGTGCCCTCCAACAAGCGGGCGTGGAACCTAATTTTGTGAAGACCGAAGGTATATCCGGTAGCTGTACGGTGTTCGTTACTCCGGACGGCGAACGTACCATGGCTACATTCCTCGGACCGGCTGCCACATTGAATCCTGCCGAATTAAAGTCCGAAATTATACGTACATACGACTGCATTTACATAGAGGGGTATCTTATCGTAAACGAACCGTTGTTCCGCGAGGCTTTGTCGCTGGCTAAAGAGGCCGGATTGAAAGTGGCGCTCGATTTGTCCAGTTTCAATGTGGTGGAATCGAACCTGGCTATGTTACAGGAGGTGATTCCGGCCTACGTAGATATTCTGTTCTGCAACGAGCAGGAGTCATTTTCCTTTACCGGACTTTCGCCCCGCGAGGCAGCATCCCGGTTGGCACAGATGGTGGATATTGCAGTGGTTACACTGGGTAAAGAGGGAGCGTTGGTGGCAACAGGCAACGAAGTTATCCCTATTGATGCCGTAAAAGCCCTGGCTGTGGATACAACGGGTGCCGGCGATCATTTCGCAGCAGGCTTTTTGTTCGGGCTAAGTAAATCGGCTACATTGGACAGGGCGGCCAGAATCGGAGCGCTGTTGGCTTCGCACGTGGTGGAAGTGTCCGGAGCCTGCATTCCAGATCATCAATGGGAACAAATAAAGTTAAAAGTAGCGCATATTTTAAACTAATACCCCTAATATTGTATACATTTACGGCATACAAAAGTAATTAAGAAAAAATCTATGGATAAGTTGATTCAGCGAAGTAAAATTCTCATTCGTATTTTTCTCCTTTTTCTGATATTGCTTCCGGTGGAAGGAAAGTCGCAAGCCGATAATCGCTTCGAAGTAAGTAAGAATCTGGATGTATTTAATGCCTTGGTAAAAGAGGTGGATATGTTTTACGTGGATTCCGTCGATGTGGAAAAGACGGTAAGAACAGGGATCGATGCGATGCTCTCCACGTTGGATCCGTATACGGAATACATTCCTGAACAGGAGATGGGCGACCTCAAATTCATCACTACCGGCGAATACGGCGGTATCGGTTCGTTCATTCGCGAACGCGACGGTGGCGTGTACATTATTGAGCCTTTCGAAGGGATGCCTGCGGCACTGGCCGGACTAAAGGCCGGAGATAAACTGCTGGTGATAGACGGTACGGACCTAACCGGAATGACATCCGACAAGGTGAGCGAATTGCTTAAAGGCAAGCCTAATACGAAGATGACTTTAAAGATTCAACGTCCCAACGAAAAGAAACCCCGTACATTGGAACTTATCCGCAAGCAGGTGTTGGTAGATCAGGTAACTTACTACGGTGTTCGTAACGACAGCATCGGATATATCTACCTGAAAGGGTTTACCGATAAAAGTGCCCAGGAGGTGAAGGCTGCTTTCGAAGACCTGAAGAAGAATCATCATATCAAGTCGCTGGTATTCGACCTGCGTAATAACGGTGGTGGCTTGCTGGACGGTGCTGTTCAGATCGTTGGTATGTTTGTGCCTAAAGGGGAGGTGGTGCTTTCTACCAAAGGTAAGATCAAACAATGGGACCGTACCTACCGTACCGCTACCGAACCGTTGGATACGGTGATGCCTATTGCCGTGCTTATCAACGGAGGTTCTGCGTCGGCTGCCGAAATTGTTTCCGGTGCCTTACAGGATATGGACCGTGCCGTATTGGTTGGTCAGCGTAGCTTCGGGAAAGGCTTGGTACAGTCTACCCGTGAACTGCCTTATAATGGCAATCTGAAGGTTACCATGTCTAAATATTATATCCCCAGCGGCCGTTGCATCCAGGCCATCGATTACTCGCACAAGAACCCCGACGGAAGTGCTGCCCGTATACCGGATAGCCTGACTACCGTATTCAATACATCCAAAGGCAGACTGGTGCGTGACGGCGGAGGTGTGCGTCCGGATTTTGAGGTGGAAGAGGCTAAAGTGCCTACCATCATGTATTACCTGGTGGCTGATATGGTTGCTTTCGACTTTGCCACAGAGTGGGCCCAGCGTCATCCTTCCATCGGAACGATCGAATCATTCCGGTTAAGTGATGCAGATTACGAAGAGTTCAAGAAGTTTGCCAAAGAAAAGAACTTTACCTACGACCGCCAGAGTGAGAAGCTGCTCAAGAACCTGAAAGAGGTGGCTGGCTTTGAAGGCTACCTGGATGAATCGTCGGACGAGTTCAAGGCATTGGAGGCAAAGCTTACGCCCAACCTGGACCGCGACCTGGATCGCTTTAAGGATCAGATAACCGAGTTGCTCTCGGCCGAGATCGTAAAACGTTACTTCTATCAGAAGGGAGAATTGATACAGAGCCTTAAAAAGGACAAGGTGTTGGACAAAGCACTGGAGGTGTTGGGAAATCCTTCCCTTTATCAAACAACGCTTTCAGTTCCAACAGCAGCGCTTTCTGCTATCGGAAAGTAATATGCAATACTACAAGTTCGGAAACGGTTCCCACCCGGTAGGGGGGACCGGCACATCCGATACCCGAGGAGACATAAAATTGTGTGTCTCCTTTTTTATAATATCCATACGGACATTCAAAAATCAGTTTCATGATAAGCGGATAGGGCCAAAACTGTCCGTTGTGCGTATGGCCGTGTAATCCCAGGTCGGCTTTGTTCATCACCATTTCATTGAAAGCCAGCGGTTGATGGTCCAGAACGATGACGGGCAGATCAGGATCAAGGTCTTTGGTAAGTGAATGAAGCGGTTTCCTTTTTTTGTTTACCAGATCGTCTCTGCCAATCAGGTAAAAGGTTGAGTCAGGCATGGCCACCGAATCAATCAGCAAGGTTCCGCCGGTTTGAAGAAGCCATTTGTGTTTGGCATTGATGTTGGCTCTGTACTCGTGGTTACCCAATACGATATAGGTACCCAGCGGAGCATGAATTTGCCGTAGCTCCTCTTCAACCTTCTGGTTTACTGCAATTCGCGACTCGTAATCCATGATGTCGCCCACCAATACGGCCAGATCGGCCTTCTGTTCGTTAGCCAACGCTACATACTTGTGTACAAGCGACCGGTTGATGGTTTCGCCTATGTGCAGATCGCTCATCATTACGATCTTAAGACTGTCGCGGGTACTTCCCTTCTTAGGCAGCGTGATCGATACATGCCTTACTACCGGATGGGTTACGGTATGGTAGGCCTTGAACATTAGAGCCGTTACGCCGGCGGTGATAGTAAAGAAGAGAATCAGTTTGGTTTTCGCATAGTTCTTTTTTATCACTTGAGGAATCAGCGGAATATACCGGTTCAGGAAGCGGATCAGCTCCAGCACCAACAGACTCATCGTAAGATACAGGGAGGCGATGTACCAGGTGTTGCATATTTGCATGATGGGGATAAATATGCTGTCTGGCAGGCTCTTGCGAAAGAAGAATCCGGTAAGATAAAGTGATATTTCCAGAATAAAGAACAGAGTGAATGGAACCCTCCACTTCTTTGTTGGAGGAATAGCCTGGTATCCCCGTATAAATATATAGGAACTTAACAGTAATTGTCCGACTATGGCCTGTATAAATACCTTCATCTGTACCGGTTTTTAGCGTTCGTTACCCTTTGTCTGCCTGCGAAAAGGTTATATTGAATACCACCATTTCACTTTGTGTGCCGATGCGGAAGGGTGGTCCCCAAAGGGACAAGCCCGAAGAGACATAGAAATGGGTGTTACCTTTCCTTTTGTATCCGTGACTAAGTTCAAACATACGGTCCACCACCAATGTCATAGGCCATACCTGTCCCCTGTGCGTATGTCCGCTGAACTGCAGATCTATGCCCGCATCAACCGCCTTGTCTAATTCGAAGGGTTGGTGGTTCAGCATGATTACAGGCAGGGAAGTGTCCACCTGTGCTGCGAGCGAATCCAGACTTTCCCGTTTACGGTTGTTGGCGTCGTCGCGCCCGATCAGCTGGATTCCGTTGGGAAGGGTTACCACGCTGTCCTGCAGGAGAACAATGCTGGTCTTTGCTATAAAGTCGCGGCTGGCTTCCATGCCGCTTATATATTCGTGATTACCCGGAATCATGTATACGCCCAGCGGTGCATGCAGCAGATTCAGCTCCTCCTCCATGCGTTGGTCCAGTACCGGATGGAGACTGTTATCAATGAGATCGCCCCCGATAAGGATCAGATCCGGACGTTGTTCATTAATGAGATCTACGTAGTCTTTCAGTTGTTCCTTGTCGGTTCCGTATCCAAGGTGTATATCGCTTATAGCTACCACTTTAAGCTGTTGATAACTTTTCGCAGGCTTGTTGATAACTATGTTGATAACGTTGGTTTCCGGATGTTTGTATTGGTAGTATCCATAGGCCAGAACCATTGAAATAAGGGCTGTGGCATACAAAAAGCTATGCTTTATCCTTAGCTTGAAAAGATGAAGGATGTCAAGCAATAACAGAAGCATCACCATGTACAGGGTGAAGACCAGCCAGCCTGTGCCAAGCAGGTGTATCCAATGCATCAGCTGATAGGGGAGGTTGAGGTCCCGTAAAAGAAATACGCCGAATACGGCAAGCGCCATGAACCAGAAGGCGGTAACGGCCGCAATCTTTCCAGCCGTTGGAAAGGTTTTGATAACCTGCCACCCTTTGTAGAAAATATAGGCATTTCCGAGAAGGTACACGGAAAAGATAATAATAAAGAACGTGGGCATTGCTTCTAATTTTTGCAAATATAACGAACCTGAACGGATTCTGCAACAAGCAGACCGATTGTGTAAATAACAGTCCCGGAAGGAAAAGGTTGAAAAAAGAAAGGGGCACCCGTCCAGAGCGCCCCTTTCCGTATAACGTAGAATTTATTTTTTCAGATCTGCATCCATGGCAGCAGCGGCCTTGCGTCCGTCTCCCATAGCCAGGATAACCGTTGCTCCGCCACGTACTATGTCGCCTCCGGCATAGATATGGTTTACAGCCGATTGCATGCTTTCCTGATTCACCACAATGGTTCCCCATTTGGTTACATCAAGGCCGCTGAAAGACTGAGGGATCAGCGGATTGGGGGAAACCCCGATGCTCACAATAACCTCGTCTACTTCAATCTCTTCGATCGCTCCTTCAATAACCACCGGTTTCCGTCTGCCGGAAGCATCCGGTTCGCCCAGTTCCATCTTTTGAAGAACCATATGCGTTACCCTGCCACGTGCGTCGCCTTTGTATTCAATGGGGTTATGCAGCGTAAGGAATTCAATACCCTCTTCCTTGGCGTGTTTAACCTCTTCGATTCGGGCCGGCATCTCTTCTTCGCTGCGGCGGTAAACAATCATGGCACGTTCTGCACCCAGACGTCTCGCTGTACGTACCGAGTCCATCGCCGTGTTACCACCTCCGATTACAGCTACACGTTTTCCCATAAATACTGGCGTATCCGATTCAGGATTAGCAGCGTCCATCAGGTTAACACGGGTAAGGTATTCGTTGGACGACATCACACCCACCAGGTTTTCGCCCGGTATATTCATAAAGTTTGGAAGGCCCGCTCCGCTGGCGATAAAGATACCTTTAAATCCCTCTGCCTGAAGTTGCTCCTGACTGATAGTCTTTCCAATGATGCAGTTGGTGATGAATTGCACACCCATTTGGCGCAATACGTCGATTTCCACATCCACAATCTGATTGGGCAGACGGAATTCGGGAATACCGTATTTCAATACCCCTCCGATTTCATGGAGTGCTTCAAATACCGTAACATCGTACCCCCGCTGTGCCATATCCCCCGCAAAGGATAATCCGGCTGGTCCGGAACCGATAACAGCCACTTTGATTCCATTTTTCTCGGGAATGACCGGGATGGATATTTGTCCGCTTTCTCTTTCGTAATCGGCGGCAAAACGTTCCAGGTAACCAATGGCTACAGCCTCTTTGCCTAGTTTCTGTGTGTAGATACACTGGCTTTCGCATTGCTTTTCCTGCGGACAAACCCGGCCGCATACGGCGGGTAGTGCGCTGGTTTCCTTCAGCGTCTTAGCTGCCTCCAGAAAGTCGCCCTTCTCTATCTGCTTTACGAATGTAGGTATGTTGATGCTAACCGGACATCCGTTCATACAGGTGGGGTTGGGGCAGTCCAGGCAACGTTGGGCTTCCATCATGGCCTGCTCGGCTGTCAATCCCAGGTTTACCTCTTCTTTATTGTGGCTGCGGTATTCCGGATCCAGTTCATTCATGTGAACACGGGGAATATCCGTTCTTTCTTTATTCTTTTTGCTTTTGCGTAGCTCTTCTCTCCATGATTGGGCACGACGGGCTGCAATAATTTCTTCGATTGTCATAGTAGCCTACTTAATTTTATTTTTTACCAAGACCATTATATGCACCCAGGCGCATTATCATCTCATCAAAATCTACCTGATGGGCATCAAACTCCGGACCGTCAACACAAACAAACTTTGTTTTGCCTCCGATCGAAACCCTGCATGCACCACACATGCCGGTCCCATCCACCATGATGGTGTTTAAAGATGCAACGGTAGGAATGTTGTACTTCTTGGTAAGTAATGATACGAACTTCATCATGATAGCCGGACCGATTGTAACGCAAAGGTTTACCTCTTCGCGGTTTATTACCTCTTCGATACCGTTGGTAACGAGTCCCTTTTTCCCGTAAGAACCATCATCGGTCATTACAATCACTTCGTCGGAATTGGCTTTCATCTGTTCTTCCAGAATAACCAGATCCTTGCTTCTTGCGGCCAAAACAACAATTACCCTGTTGCCTGCCTTGTGCATTGCCTCTACAATGGGCAGAAGGGGCGCACAGCCCACACCTCCGCCGGCACATACAACGGTTCCCACCTTTTCGATGTGGGTAGCCTGACCAAGGGGACCAACCAGGTCGGTAATGTAATCTCCTTCGTTTAATTCGCATAGCTTGCGTGAAGATTCGCCTACCGTTTGTATAACCAGGGTGATCGTACCCTTTTCGGTGTCTGCAGCAGCAATGGTAAGCGGAATACGTTCTCCCGTTTTTCCCACTTTGACAATCACAAAGTGACCTGCCTTGCGTGAACGAGCGATCAATGGGGCTTCAACTTCCAGTTTTACCACATTGGCAGAAAAATGCTCTTTACTTACAATTTTGTTCATTAAGAAAGTTCTAATTGATAGTCTGTGTTTGTATATTTTTGGCAAAAATACGCAAAATCTACGTATTTGACAGTCATTTGATAAAATAATTGACGTTATTCAAACAAACCTTCATCTCTTACCAACATAAGGATGGCAGAATGCGGTACAATCAGATAGGCTTCGTCGTCGAAAAAGATTTCGTAGGCAGCGTTCTGAAGGTAGACGGCCAAATCTCCCTCTTTTGCCTGCAGCGGAAGGTATTGTACCCCTTCTTCCTTTTTCTTTTGCCAGACTTCATGCTCTTCGGAGGTAGACGGTAACGGATATCCCGGTCCGGCTTTGATAATGTAGCCGCTTTGTATCTTTTCTCCCTGCTGTACCGATGGGGGTAGGTACAGACCTGTCTTCGTCTGACTCTGAGGATTCTTAGGTTTAATCAAGACTTTGTCTCCAACCATAAGTAACTTATTCAAATCTTTCTGATCTATTGAAAGTTGCATACCTGAACTATTTACTGTTTACAAGGTACAAAGATACAGGCCTGCAGCCAATAAATCAATTTCTTTTTATTTTTTTGATCTGAAAGAAAAGAAACAACCAGGCCGTAAGGGCTGCTATTACGTCAGATACCGGCGAAGCCAGCCATACACCGTCCAGTCCGAAATAATCGGGTAAAATAAGCAAAGCCGGAATAAGGAACAGGCATTGCCTGCTGATACTCTGCACCATGGATATCCAGGCCATCCCGATGCTCTGAAAGAACTGGGCGATTACAACCTGCGAACCTACAACCAAAAAGGCCATGAGCGACAGCCGCAGGGCATTGGAAGAGATGGAAAGCATGAGCGGATCGTTCGTAAACGCCCTCACGATGAGGTGAGGGAAGAACCAGCTGCCGATAAATCCGATTCCGGTAACCGCAGTGGCAATCAAAATAACCAGACGAAGGGTCTTCATCACCCGGTCCATGTTGCCGGCTCCGTAATTAAATCCCACAATGGGCTGCATGCCTTGCGATAATCCCAGAATGAACATCATCAGCAGCAGGGCAAAACTGGTTATAATACCGTTGGCTCCCACAGCATAATCTCCTCCATGGGTCTTTAAGGCATTAATCATCAGCACATTCACCATGCTTCCGGCCAGCTGCATGGCAAAAGGAGACATCCCGATACTTACAATTGCCAGTACAATAGGGAGCTTGAGTTTAAAGTACTTGCGATGAAAACGTACAATGCTGTCTTTCTGTAAGAAATGATTCAGAACGAACAGGGCGCTTGCCGCCATGGATATAACCGTTGCAATGGCTGCCCCCTGGATACCCATGTTGAATCCAAATATAAAAATAGGATCCAGCACAGCGTTCAGAATGGCACCGATAAGCATGGTGACCATGGCCTTGCGTGGATAACCGGATGCACGCATGATGGCATTATATCCAAAGCTGAACGTAGCCAGCAGATTGCCCGGAATGGTTATATAGAGATAATCCATGGCGTAAGGGATGGTCTGTTCGCTGCCTCCGAACCAGATAAGAAGTTCTTTAAGAAACGACAGAGATACAATGACGGAGAAGGAGGTCAGTATCAGGGTAAGCATCAGGGCGTTTCCCAAAACATTCTCGGCTTTGTCGACCTCTCTTTTCCCCAGATGGATGGAAATACGGGCAGAGCTTCCGGCTCCTACCAACATACCGAATGCCTGCAGGAAAAGAAGGATCGGGAAGGTGAGTGCCAACCCCGAGAGAGCCATAGCGCCTACCCCCTGACCGATATAGATACGGTCTACGATATTATACAGGGCATTCACCAGGGTGCCGATTACAGCCGGAACCGCATAATGATAGAGCAGTTTGGGTATTTTCTCGTTAGCCAGCCGGGCCGTTATTGCATTATCCATAGGGATTCATTCGGATTGATTTGGAACAATGTCAGAGTACCTCCAGCATCTCGGCAATATTCGTTGCCGTTTTTACCTCTCCCGACGGGAGACGGATTTCAATGCTATGGGGATTGGTGCAAATAATATGCGGACATCCCTCCCGAGGTGCCGTAGGCCGGTATCCATTCCGGATCAGGGCATTGCCCGCCCAGTAGCTGGTAACCATTTCGCCTTCAATCCCAATGGGGGTTGTGTTGGCTTGTACCTGTAATTTACCGGTGGTTGCATCAAAGGAAATTTCTTCTTTGCCAAAGAAGGAGGCGAAATGGCCCGATAAGATGAGGTCTTCGGGTGTGCCGCTGATAATGGGCTTCCCTTTGGCCTGCAGCCAGATGCAATCGCCCATCTGAATGGCCAGATCCAGGTCGTGGGTTGATAATAATATGGCCTTGTGCTGCTCGCGCGCCAGCTTACGGAGCAACACCATTGTCTCGATGCGGCTGGTCACATCCAGGAAAGCTGTTGGCTCGTCGAGGAGGATAAGCGGACATTGCTGAGCCAGTGCCTTGGCGATCATGGCCTTCTGTCGTTCACCGTCGCTCAATTCCGACACATAGTTTTTTGCCTTGTGACTAATCCCCGCAGCTTCCAGCGACTGTCTGATGATTTCGTGGTCCTTCTTCTTCAGTTGGCCGAAGAAACCCGTGTAGGGATGTCGGCCCAACGAAACCAGTTCGTAAACCGTAATACCTCCGGCATTGGTCTTTTCCGTAAGAACCACCCCAACCGTAAGAGAAAACAGCCGCTGCGAATAATCGGTCAGCGGTTTACCCTGCAGATGGATACTTCCGGCCAGCGGCTTCTGGAAACCACAAAGCGTTCGCAGCAACGTAGACTTTCCCGCACCGTTCAATCCCAGCAGGCAGGTCACCTCCCCGGGCTTCAGCGAAAGCTGAAGTCCCTCGTTGACGAGCTTCTTTTTCTTGCCTTTCAGTAAATACCCGATCTCCAGATCGAACGTCTCTATAGCAGGGATATAATTCATAGTCAATTAGTTGAAGTATTGAATGTTTTTGCGGTTCATGATTACATAAATAATAACGGGTGCCCCGATGAGGGGAGTCACCGCATTGAGCGGTAAGATACCGTTCCCTCCCGGGAGGACCATTACAATGTTACACAGCAACGCAACGCAGCTACCCGTCAGCAATGTAACAGGCAACAATAGCTTATGGTTGGAAGAACCGAGCAATAACCGGGCAATATGCGGTACTGCCAGTCCGATAAAGGAAATGGGACCACAGAAAGCCGTGGCCGTAGCAGTAAGAATCCCGGTGCAAAGCAGAATCAAAACCCGGGTTCGCTTTACCTTTATGCCCAGGTTGGCGGCATACATCTCTCCCAAAAGGAGTGCGTTCAACGGCTTGATCAACAATATGGAAAGGAGTAAACCCACCAGCGAACAGGTTGTGAAAAAGGGTAACTGCTGACTGGATACTCCCGAAAAGTCACCCATACCCCACATCACAAAGGCATGCACCTTGTCGGTCGACGCATAGTAATTGAGGATTGAGATCAGCGAAGAGGCCATATATCCCACCATGATTCCGATAATGAGCAACATAACATTGCTCTTCACTTTGGTGGAAAAGAAGATGATGATGCCAAGGATGAGGCATGCTCCGGCAAAGGCGGCCACCACAATAGCCAGATAGCCGCTCATGGGGAGTGAATTTACCATATTGAGGGTGCCTCCAAAGTAAAGCATCACCGCTGCAACACCCAGGTTTGCACCGTCGCTGATACCTAAAATGGAGGGACCGGCCAGCGGATTCTTAAACAAAGTTTGCAGAAGTAGTCCACTCACCGCAAGCGAAGCCCCTGCAAGTAAGGCGGTAACTGCCTGCGGGAGGCGTGAATTCAACAGAATCTGCCTCCACGATTCCTTTACGGTTTCATTTCCCATTAAAATATCGGCCACGGCATCCAAAGGAATGGATACGGCACCATACACCAGACTCCCGGCAAAGAGCAGTACCAGGCAAATGCTTAGCCATACATATATAGAAAGAGATTGTTTGTTCATTTTGCAAAGGTATAAATATGTTGTAAAAGTGCCCGATTTGTAGACGCAAACTTATCGGGAAGGAATGTGTGTTATTCATTCAATTAATGAGTATCTGAATCAGTATGCTATCTTTTAGATATCTTATCAGATAAGAATCTGCTGTTTGTGTTTCCGCAAACGTTTGCAGAATATTTTTACATTAATTGATATTTGTATTATAAAAATGTTAAATATTATCCTTATATTTACAACGTTTAATCTTCTCAATAAGAAGAAATCAGTATTTAGTTTTATTGTTAACCTAAAAAAAATGTATTATGCAACGAAAGAAAGCATTAAGTTCTTTCATACATTTGAGAGTAGGAATACTTTCTGTGTTGATTTCCTTTTGCATGACTGCCGCTTTTGCTCAGCAAAGCACTGTTAAGGGAAAGGTTTTAGATGAAACAGGCCAACCAATTATCGGAGCCAATGTTGTAGAAAAAGGTACCACCAACGGTACAATCACAGATCTGGATGGAAATTTTACATTAACAGTTCCCAATGCACAACGATCTGTGCTTCAGTTCTCATTTATCGGTTACACCACACTGGAAGAAACAGTGAAAGGACGTACCAGCATCAATGCGAATTTATCACCATCCGTAGTAAACTTAGGTGAAGTAGTGGCTATCGGTTACGGTACGCAGACCCGTAAGGAAATTACCGGTTCTGTGGCCAACGTAACGGAAGAGAGCTTCAACAAAGGGGTTACGCGCGATGCAACCGACTTGTTGCAAGGTAAGGTTGCCGGTTTGGTTATCACTTCCGGTTCCGGTGATGTTACAAGAGGTAACACCATGCGTTTGCGTGGTACTTCCACTCTGCAGAACGACCAGGGTCCGCTTATCGTTATCGACGGTGTACCGGGTGGCGACATGTCGACGGTTTCTCCTTCCGATATCGAGTCTATCTCTGTACTTAAGGATGCTTCCTCGGCTGCTATCTATGGTTCTCGTTCGGCCGGTGGTGTTGTACTTATTACTACCAAACGTGGTTCAGGATCCAAGACTATGATCTCGTACGACGGTTATGTAGCTATGGATCAGATGGCTAATAAGCCCGATCTTATGAATGCCGACCAATGGCGTGCGTATGCAAACAGCAAGAGTCTGGAAACCTCTACTTACGATTTGTATGGTGCCGATACCGATTGGTTCGACGAAATGACCCGTACCGGTATTTCTCAGAATCACAGTGTATCCATGTCCGGCGGTGGTTCCAAGAGTAACTATCGCGCCTCCTTCTCTTACCTGGATCGCAACGGTATCATGCGCGACAATGCCATGGAAAGATACAGCTTCCGTTTCCAGTTCTCTCAGCGTGCCATCAATGACCGCTTGAAAATCGGGTTGACCGGTTCGGCAACACTTACGGATAACCAGGTTCCTAACGGCGATAACTTCGTACTGGCTTACAGTATGTTGCCTGTATATCCTGTATTTAATGCAGACGGAACCTATTTTACCAAGGTAAACAAGGAATACGACCAGGGTAACCCGGTTCAGAACCAGGATTTGAATACCATGAAGAATAAAATGAATTATTTCTATGCAAACGGAGATGTTCAATTCTTATTGATGGAAGGTTTGAATGTGAAGGCTAGCTTGTACAAGAGCCGCTTTAACGGAGAATTCAGCCAGTATACACACTCTGCCACATCAATGGGATACAAGGACCAGGGTTTTGCCAAGAAACAGAACCGTGCCTGGGATCGTAACCTGATGGAGTGGACGGCCGATTACAACCGTACGTTGGGCGACAATGAAGAGCATAAGGTAAACGGTTTGATTGGTTACTCATGGGAAGAAAACGAATATTCCATGTTCCATGCCCAGAACCGTAACTTTGTGAACGACGATTTGCAGTACAATAACCTGCAATCCGGTCAGGGTCTGAAACAGGGCGATGTAGAGTCGGAACGCAACCAGTATCGTCTGATCTCTTTGTTTGCCAGAGCAAACTATAGCTACAAAGAACGTTATATGATTACTGCTACCGTACGTCGCGACGGTTCGTCTAAGTTCGGTGCCAACAATAAATGGGGTACATTCCCGTCGGCTTCTGCTGCCTGGGGTATCTCTGAAGAGGCTTTCATGGAAGATGTTAAATGGGTGGACGACCTTAAGCTGCGTGCCGGTTATGGTGTAACTGGTAACCAGGACGGACTTCAGCCCTATAAAACATTGCAATTGTACGGTGCCGATGGTCAGTACTATAATAACGGAAGCTGGCTTACTGCCTACAAGATCAACCAGAATGCCAACCCGGATCTAAAGTGGGAATCTACCGCCATGTTAAATGTGGGAGTCGATTTCACTTTGTTCAACGGTCGCCTGGGTGGTACTTTGGAATGGTACGACAAGCGTACTTCGGATATGCTTTATACCTACAGCGTTCCAACTCCTCCGTATGTTTACGGTTCAATGATGGCCAATGTGGGTGATATGTCCAACAAGGGTATCGAATTGTTACTTAATATCGGTGTTATCCGTAAGAAAGATTTTAACTGGAACATGTCTGTAAACTTGTCGCATAACAAAAACGAGATTACCAAACTATCCAGCGAGATTTATACTACCAACCGTATCTATACCGGTGATCCATGGATTCGCGGTGGTTCGGGAACAACCTCTCACGTAATTGAAGAAGGACGTCCGGTAGGACAATTCTTTATGCTTAAATGCAACGGTATCGACGAAAACGGTAAATATGTTTTTGAAGATGTTAATGGAGACGGACAGATTTCGGAAGACGACCGTACTTATGTAGGTAGCGCTCAGCCCGACCTAACTTTCGGTATCAACAATTCATTTACATTGAAGAACTGGGATTTAAGTTTCTTCCTTCGCGGAACAATCGGAAACGATGTATTGAACGGTCCTCGTATGGCTTACGGAACATCGGCTTACCTTATTGGAACAAACGCATTGGATGATCCATTGATTTACGACCTGAAAGAATCTCCACGTATTTGTTCATACTACCTGGAAGATGCCTCTTTTGTACGTTTGGATAACCTTTCTTTGGGTTATACGTTCAATACGAAGAATGTGAATTGGCTGGATAAGGCCCGTGTATATGTTGCTGCACAGAATCTGTTTGTAATAACTGGCTATAAAGGCCTGGATCCTGAAGTGGAAATCGTTCGTTCTGGTCAGTCTGCCGAAGCAGCCGGTTTATCACCGGGTCTCGAACCAAGACAGTTCTTCCCTAAAGCAAGAACATTTACGTTAGGTGTAAATCTTACTTTCTAAATCTTTAAATTCGCTTATTATGAAAAGAAAATCAATTATATCAATACTGACCGGAACTGTTCTGTTGTGTTCCATGCCATCGTGTATGGACCTGGATGAAACGGTTTACGATAAGGTGCAGGCCGATAAGTTTGGCAAAACCGATGCGGAGATAAACTCAATCATCGCCCCTATCTATAAGACACTTAAAAAAGCATGGCCCAACGCCTATTTCTACATGACAGAATGCTCGGGCGATATGGCTATAACACCTACCCGTAAGGGTGGCGACTGGTGGGATAACGGTGCTTATAAAGATTTACATATGCACACCTGGACTCCCAACACGGGTACCATCAAGGATGGTTGGAACGATGCTATGCAGAGTATTTCTACCTGTAACCAGGTGTACAGTATTATTGAGGCATCGCCAAGTATGACGGATGAGGCCCGCACTCGTACCCTGGCGGAAATCCGCGGAATCAGGGCCTATTGGTACTATATGCTGATAGACAACTTTGGAAACGTTCCTTTGGTGACCGATTTTAGCGATACCGAACTTCCGGCTACCAAGTCAAGAAAAGAGGTGTACGATTTCGTGGTTAAAGAGCTGACAGAGATTAAAGATAAATTACGCGACGATGTAACCGGTGCCAGCTATGGTAAATTTACCAAGGGTGCTGCCTATACATTGCTGGCCAAGATGTACCTGAATGCCGAAGTGTGGGCAGGTGCACCCAACTATCAAGGCGTGATTGATGCTTGTAACGAGGTTATGAAGCTCGATTATATTATCGAACCGGATTGGAAACAGAGTTTTATCGTCAACAATCAGAACTCCAAGGAGATCATTCTTCCAATCTGTTTTGGTCGTGCCGACGGTGGAAATACGATGCATTACCGTACCCTTCACTACCTTGATCCTATTGCTTTGGGTATGACAGTAGGTACATGGAACGGTGTTTGTGCTCAACCGGATTATGTGAAGGCGTTCGACGATGCCGACAAGCGTAAAGTGGGTTCATTCCTGATGGGTGAAATGAAAGACCCGGCTACCGGTAAAGTACTTATGACTGCTCACAACCGTCCGCTTAACCATACAATAGACCTTACCATGATCCCTGGAACGGAACGTGGCGGTACAACCTGGGGTGATGTAAACCAGGAAGATGGTGCACGTGCCAACAAATGGGAATTTGAAGTGGGATTGGCTGCATCCGATCAGGAAAATGATTTCGCTATTTTCCGTTTGGCAGATGTATACCTGATGAAAGCCGAGGCTTTGGTACGCGCCGGTAAGGATAACGCAGAAGCAACCCGTCTGGTTAATATTATCAGGACACGTGGTTTCGGTAATACAAACCATAATTACACATCTGTAACGTTGGATAACATCCGTATGGAACGTAAGTTCGAGTTGGCATGGGAGATGTACAGCCGTCAGGATAACATCCGCTTCGGTACATTCCTGGATGCCCGGTTCCTTAAAACAAAATCGGACGAATACCGCAAACTGTTCTGTATCCCTCAGGATGCATGGCAGACAAACAACAAGCTGGTTCAGAATCCGGGTTATCCTGCATTTGCTAAATAATCAGTCTCGTATAAAAAAAGAAAGGCGCTCTGTTTTAAGGGCGCCTTTTTTATTGATACTAAACTTACGTGGAGAGTCTAAACTCCATAAAATTGGCATGAATGTACAGAAACAAAACAATCAGTTCCATGAAGTGATGCATGCGACTGTAATACACTTTGATTACCGGAACTTTACCTGAATCCCTTGATCTGTTGTAGCTGCATGCTGTATATCGTAGGGATTTACATCCACTTCGCCCTTTACCAGTTCCGGAATGTTGTAAGAATAAAGCAGGAAATTGTAGTGATCTGGATCCTGTTGTGGGAGCAGAAAGGGTTTCGAGGTTGTTCCATCTTCGTCTACATGCACCAGATAGGGAAGCGTATAAACGCCGTTTTCGCGGCGACTGCTTACTACGAACCAGCGGCTGTTGCTGCTCCAGCTATGATAGCTTTCGGTATCCTCACTGTTAACCTGTCCCATCTCCGTTTGCCTGCCCGATCGGAGGTCTATCATCCGTATCTCGGCATCCTTGTGCCAGATCGGAAACTGACCGTAAGCTGTTTCCGTATACATCATAAAGTTCCCATCGGGAGACATGCGGGGGAAGGATACACTGATGGAATCGGCACGTACCAGGGTGTCTACCTGCGAACCGATGGTTCCGTTGGCAGCATCGAAGGGCACCCTGCACAGACTGTACCGAAGCTGGTTGTACTTTTCGGGCATCTTCAGGGCAGGGGCCGAACAGAAATAGAGCCACTTGCCGTCGGCCGAAAATGAGGGGAAGGTCTCGTAGGCATCCTTGGTAATAAGCGACGACTTCGATAGAATCTCTTTTTGGGAGACATCATACACCACCACATCCGATTCGGCATCGAATACCTCCATCTTTTTACCCGGAACAGCATGAAAGAATTGCCGGATCGTGTTTACAGACGACGCGATGTATCTGCCCGAAGGATGCCAATAGGGGTAGGTGAGGTTACTTACAGTCTGATCTGTTTTGGTCTTCAGCTTCTCAATCTCACCATCGGATACGATGTAAGTACCCCCATTGTCGGCACGCATATGAAACATCATCCGGTCGGGATTCCCGTTGCAGAACGAGTGACAGTTCACGCAGTTGTAGCCCGTTAGCTTATTCTCGATGACGGGCTTTTCGTGGAATGTCTCCAGATTACGCTGATAAATCCCAACAATGTGCCATTTCTCGTATCCCGGCTCGATGAGGCGGTAAACCATATAGGGGTCTATAGTATCCTTGCTGACATAGATGGCAAACTTCTTCCAGGTGGTCCACTGCTGTTTGGAACGGGCGGAGACTTCAATCCACAGCGAGTCGCCGGCACATGCCTGCAACAGGTTGTGCCAGTCAGCCATGTCAAACTGCACCTTGTGAGAGCCAAAACATTCCATCTGCCTGCTTTGATCCCTGTTGGTAACCTTTACATAACTTTTGTCGTATACGGCATCTAACTTGAAATTAAGCGGAGCCATATTGGAGGGTACCGATACTCCGGTATAATCGGGGTACAGATCCGGATAACGGCTCTCTGTTACGGCATTTTCAGGATAGCTTTTTTGAAGCGAGCTACCAATCAACAGTCCAGCCGACAGCACAACAACGACCGATCCGGCAAGTATAACGTGGCGAGTTTTTATTCTTTTCATCCTTAGTTCCTTTGAGGAGTTTCTTCAAACTGAGCGTAATAGTAATATGTATTCCCGAATTCCTGCTGAAGCGCTTTGGGACCGTTGCCTGCCACACTGCAGAACTTGATAAACCGTTCGTATACGTTCCGGTCAATTCCATACGAGCTGAAAGCTTCGGGATTAGACTCCACAGTAGCATAATAAATACAGATCGCCTCCTGATAATGGATGGGAAGTTTTGTATACAGACTTTGGGCCGACTGCATATATTGCATAAAAGCGGTCAGGTCCTTGTATAAAAGCAGGTACGACAGAGCATATTCCAGCGCCGGCCGGTTGTCGGGATGATCGTCCAACAGATAGCCCAGGGCATTGGGTAACGTTTTAGCAGGATCGAACGGATTGTCGGTCTCCACATTCACCTTCCGCTTTTCGGTAATCCAGGGAGTCTTTCCGGCGGTATCCTCCTTTAGCAACCCCCGCATCTTACGGGCCCAATCCCGGTAAAACAATGTATTTTCGAGGATGGTGATGTACTTCCGTGCAGCACCGTACTCCTCATTCACAAGATACGTTTCAACCAAGCGCGTCATCAGTCGGCTTTGCACCCTTCGTTCCGAACTCAGCACCCCCACGAAGGCATAACGCTGCGAACTGTTGATATGCCCTATTTGCCAGGCCACCTCACTGGCAGCAATCAGATCCAACCGGGTTACCGGATCCTGCGGAATAAGTCCGGATACCCCCGCCTGCGGGAAATCAAACTGCCGGTTACCCAACTGGTTGGTATGCGACAAAGCCAGGTTGAGGTAAACCAGCGCATTGAGGTCCTTCACCGGATGTTTTCCGGCATGGTCTATAATCTTTTGCCAGTTGCCTGTACGTGCATAGTAATCGTAGCGGTAGGTCTGCTCGATGGGGCGGCCTCCATACAGTATACCTAATGCGATACCACCGGTAAGAAGCAAATAACATAAGGACCGACTGTACTTGAAGCCGGACTGCCATTTCCGTAATCCATACAGCAGAATGGAAAGGAGTGGGAGTGAGCATCCGATGATACGGAACGACAACGGCTGAGGATATTCGGGATGGTACAGATAACGGCTAAAGAAAGCCTCCTCCATGGGAACCACAAACAGGGTACGCATGGCAAGAAGAGGCAGCAGCAGAGCAAATGCAAGATAAGTCAGTGCCGTGACAAATTTCTGTTTATTACCTGGCTTGCTGATTTCGTAAAATCCCATCAGGAAAGCTGCCAGCAGATGAGCCGGAGCAGCCAACAGATAACAAGCCGTAAGCAATCCCGCAGCCAACAGAAAACGCCGGTAACCGGCAAGCGAATACGTGTAACCCAGAGCAACCGCCAATCCGGTGAGCAGGAATACTGGCACACTTAGCGATTCGGGTGGGAATATCCAGAAAAGAAAGCCCGGAACAAGGCACCACAAGGCAGAAAAAAGGTATCCGCACCTTCTGTAAAACAGAAGGGCGGATACCGCTATAAGTCCTGATACGAGGGCCAGAATAGCCGGAGCAACATGAGGCAGCACAAAAAACTGCATCAAAGCCCCGTTCAGATATTCGGTAAGTCCCCCGGGTGTATGAATCAAATCCGTAAAATAGGCATTGGTGTACAGAAACAAAACAAACTGTTCCATAAAGTGATACCAGTACCTGTAATGCAGGTCGAAATACAAAAAGCTGCCTGCAACAAACAATCCAATCAGAATAAGGTTATCAAAGCGATGTGGTTTCATGTAAAATCAACTTTTTTATGCGCCACCTCCTTCGGTGCTTTGTCCGGATCCTCCGGATTTCATGTCGTCGTTGGAAATACCGCGCTTAACTTTCTTAATGGCACTCTTCAAATCTCCGAAACGCCAGGAAACATTCACATAAAAGCTACGTCCGGTCATCCGGTTGATATTCTGTCTGTAAAAGTTTGCATCCTGGGTGGTCGACTTCATCTCTTTTGTCTTCCACAACGGATCCTGACACGACAAAGATACGGTAAGTTTCTTTTTTAAGAAATCTTTGTTAAGAGTAATTCCGGTATAATAAAACGCAGACGATTCTCCCTGCAGCTGAATACGCGGAGCATAGTAACCACCGTTCAGGTTGATACGGAAATCCTTAGGCATCGTGTACTGGATACCGGCAAAAGCCTGGTAGTTGAAACCACTGTTATTCCCCCAGTTTTCACTTTTCATATCCCGGTAGTCCATTCCCCCGTTCAGGTAAACACGGAACACACTTACCGGATTCCAGCTACCGTAAAGATACAGACCGATGTTGCGGTTCTTACCGATATTGTCGTAGGTAGTCTGCGTAACTCCGGGTTTATCGGGAGCGATAAAGGTATATTGTTCAATACCGTTGTTAACAAAAGAGTAGTTAACGCTGGCATTCACGTTTAATTTCTGTGTAAACATACTGTAGTTGAAGGAGATGTTGTGACTCTTCTCCGCATCAAGCTCCGTATTACCGTAACTGATATTCAACGGGTCGGTAGTGTTTACATAGGGGTTCAGGTACCAGATACCCGGACGCTGAATACGCATGTTGTAACCCAGACGGATATTCTGACTCATATTAACCTGGTACGACAAGGTAGCCGATGGAACCAAATCAAAATAGTCGGCACTAAACTCATTGTCACCCTTCACCTTCAGGCTGGTACCTTCGGCACGCAGACCCGCTTTGAATGCTACTTTTTTAAACTTCACGTTATACCCTCCGTAACCGGAATAGATATGCTGGGTATGGTTAAAGTCGGCATTGATATCGGTTACCGGCAGGTCGTTGATAAAACGTTCGGTTTCACTGTCGCTCTGACGGAGAATATACTTGGCTCCTACCTCGATGGACTGGGTTTTGCTAAGCGGACGAGTATAGTCTACCTGTCCGGTATGCTCGCTGGTGGAAGCATCGTTGTTTGTACGTTCCAGGCGGTCGTTGTAGTTCAGAATACCATCTATTTCGGTATTGTTGCTGCTTCCGTTGGGAGAATCATTAAACTTGTACGAAATGGTAAGCAATTCATCCTTCAGGGAGGTAGAATGCTGGAAGTCAAGGTTTACTTCGTTTCCACCATAGGTATACCGAGCATTGCTGTTACGGGTAAACTGATATACAGGATCCTCGTCAGCATTGCGCATCAGTTCGTTGGTTTCCGACAAACTGCGTGAGCGTCCGGCAAAGCGGTTGGCCGAAAGGCTAAGCAGGTTCAATGTATCGATTTCGTAGCTTAGCTCGAGGTAGCCATACTGACCGGGACCTTTATTCTTCGATTTACCATCTTGCGTAAGGTACTTCATCTCGTTGCTGTTAAAGTTCTCGCGATACGAGTTATAGTCGTTATACGGACTGTTGCGGTAATGATAGTTATAATTGCCTGTTATCCCCAGTTTTCCAATCTTGGCGGTAACGTAGGCACCTCCGCCAATGGTACCTGTTGAGCTTCCGCTTGCACGTACGGTTCCGGTGTATCCCTGCAGCGCACTTTTTGTGATGATGTTGATAATACCCCCAACCCCTTCGGCATCGTATTTGGCACCGGGTTCGGTTATCACTTCAATATTTTTTACAGAATTGGCCGGCATACTTTTCAAGACATCGCCCGGGTTGTTCGAAATCAGATTGGATGGCTTGCCATTCATGTAGATTTTAAAGTTACCCGATCCTTTCAGCTGAATCTTGTCATCGCCGTCCACCGTAACCATCGGAACCTTGCGAAGCATATCCAGCGTGGTGCTGGTTACAGCCTCGGGGTCTTCATCCAGGTTGTAGGTAATCTTGTCTACCTCCACCTTTACCAAAGGCTTTTGGGCGGTAACGGTAATTTCGCCCAACCGCTTTGTGTCTTCGGTCATGTACAACTTGCCCAGGTCCATCTTTTTCTTAGCCTCGGTAAGGGTGAACTGAGTTTTGGTGGTAGCCTTGCCGATCGATTGCATGGTGATGATGTAAGTGCCGGGCGTTTTCAATACGGTTTCAAACTTCCCGTCAATATCGCAAGCCAGTAGCTTTTCCGCCTTATGGGGCGTGCTGCTAACAGCGATCGACAAAGTTGCATAGGGCACGGTTTCATTTGTAAGGGAATCGACTACCTGTCCTTTTATGGAGTAGGGTGAGTTTACATCTGATTGCGCCTGGGCTAGCAACGGAATAAGTAGAGTCGTCAAAAAACAAAGGATTAATTTTTTCATTTAAAATAATAAATAAGGTGAATACTGGGTCTGTGAACTTATAAATTCATTTTTTGGCAAATATACGACGATTAACTAGTGTGTACCTATTATTTCGGTTAAAGAAGGCTAACGTTTTGCTTAAATTAGTTATTATTCATTATCAAATCTTTTATTTTATGTAGTAAGTATTAAGAAAATGTAAATCCGCTTTTCTTTTTATTTACTATATTTGTTGTTTAACCACTAAAATCAAATCCCTATGAAGCTGTATGTTCTAATCTTTATGGCGTGTTGTTTTTCTATCGGTCTTTCTGCTCAGGGCCTGGAAGAAATAAAGTTACTTACACCCGATAAAACCAGGGGTAGCTCCATGATGCAGGCTTTTGCCAACAGGCATTCCGACCGTGTTTTTGCCAATAAAAAATTATCTGTTAAAGATCTTTCGGACCTTTTGTGGGCTGCCAATGGTGTAAACCGGGCCGATAAAGGGATGCGTACCGCACCTTCGGCATTAAATAAGCAAGACATCGACGTGTATGTGGTCCTTGCCGAAGGAGCTTATCTGTACGATGCCAAGGCGCATACCCTAAAGCCTGTGGCCAAGGGAGATTACAGACCCTTGCTGGCCGGAGGGCAGGATTTCGTGAATAAGGCACCTGCCTGTCTGTTGTTAGTTTCGGATTTATCCCGTTTTGGCGAAGAGAAGGAGTATACCCGGATGATGGCTGCAATGGATGCCGGTATAGTTTCGCAAAACATCAACCTGTTTTGTGCCGGAGCCGGGCTAAGCACCGTACCCCGTGCATCGATGGACCAGGCCGGACTACGAAAAGCCCTCAAATTAAAGGACTCTCAAATCCCGTTGATGAATAACCCCGTTGGTTATCCGGTTAAATAACAACATATAAAGTACTTTCCGTACCCGCCAGCAAAGGAATAAATGCCGGCAAACTAAAAACTGCACAATCTGTTGTGCAGTTTTTGCCTATTTCTGCTTGTTGCATTGTGCAATATTAGCTATATTTGTGCAAATAATCTGTAAAAGAGATAGATATGGACAGTTTAAATAGAATATTCAGGGCATTGTTGGATAATACCAATACAGACTTTGTGCGTTATCTTCACGACACTATTTTATGGGATAGCAGGCTTATCGCTATACTTGGTGCCAGAGGTGTTGGTAAAACTACATTGTTGCTGCAGCATATAAAATTATATGATAATGTGGACGATACACTATTTGTTACTGCCGATGATCTCTACTTTGCTACGCATACACTTTACGATCTGGCGTTAGAATTTTATCAAAACGGTGGTAAAAAGCTTTATATCGACGAGATTCATAAATACAATGGGTGGTCTACGGAAATTAAAAACATCTACGATCAGATACCCGGACTTAAAATTGTTTATACCGGTTCTTCCATATTGGATCTGGAGAAGGGAGGGGCAGATCTCAGCAGACGTAAGCTGGAATATCATCTTAATGGTTTATCTTTCAGAGAGTTTTTATCCATTGATAGAGGGATTGAATTACCTGTTCATTCATTGGACACCATTTTAGCCAATAAAATTGAGTTTCCTTTTGATAAAGCTCGTCCTTTAGCCCTGTTCAAAGAGTATTTGCAATACGGATTTTACCCCTTTTATAATGATAGCGGGTATTATATCCGGTTGAATAGCGTTTTGAATCAGACACTTGAGAATGATATCCCCAATTTTGCCCAGTTGAATGTTTCGACTGCCAATAAATTAAAGAAACTACTCTATATCATTGCGCAAAGCGTGCCTTTTAAGCCAAATTTCTCAAAATTATCCAGAGATCTGGATGTAAGCAGAAATACGATTCCTGATTTAATTTTCTATCTGGAAAAAGCCGGAGTACTGAATCAGCTCAGAGACGATACCAGAGGGATAAAGCTTTTAGGTAAAGTAGATAAAATCTACCTTAACAACACAAATCTTGCTTATGCAATATCTAATTCTGCTCCCGAAATAGGGAATATAAGAGAGACGGTTTTCTTTTCGCTGATGCGAACCACTCAGGAGGTTACTACATCTGCCGTTGCTGACTTTTCCATTGGTAAATACACTTTCGAAGTGGGAGGTAAGAATAAAGGTCAGAAGCAGATAGCAGGAGTAAAAGACTCATTTATTGTAAAAGATGATATTGAATACGGTTATAAAAACATACTCCCATTATGGGCCTTTGGTCTTACCTATTGACGTTTAAAACAAAAACTGCACAATCTGTTGTGCAGTTTTTGCCTATTTCTGCTTGTTGCGTAGTGCAATATTAGCTATATCTTGGCAAAACTCCTTGTTATAGCTTACACTGTGTGGCCCGATATCGGAGCGTGTTGTTTATTTTAATTTACGGAATATCTCGGGCATGGCCGAAGGATTCATAGGAGTCATATCCACCAGATCGAGCTGTTTCACCATATGGAGCGTACCTTGCTTGTAGGTTTGGAAATGCTTCGTACCGATATGGTGCCGGTAAGCCTCCTGACTGGCATAAATCTCGAGGATGCGTATCTGACACGAGTCGCGCTTCTGAATCATGGGATAGATGGCAATTACTCCGGGCTCTTCTTTCACGGAGGTAGCCCCCACATTAAGTGCAAACTCCAGGTATTCGTCCAGGTACTGCGGATATACCTCTATTTCCGAAATACGCACCAGCATATCTTTATCCGATTGCGCTGTTACTGCTGTCATGGTAAGCATAATAGTTCCTATTACAAGAATAATCTTATTTATAATCATATAATTTCCTATTACTTAAATAGTTTAATAGAATTGTTGTCCTATTGCAAATTTACCTATAATATTGGTAAAATTGAAAGCCACCGTTTTCTTTTCTTTGCCACCCTTTAATAAATCTGTATTTTACAAATTCACTTTTCAAAAGTGAATTTGTAAAATATTGTTGAGGCGATTAGTATGCTTGTAACAATCGCAAATATTGTCTGTATGGTTTGCTTTATTTTGATTTCAACCAAATGTTAATAACCATCTTCAGCTCTGGGAGTTAGGGATGGTGAGAGGTCATGAATAAACTAATTATTTATTTTTTCTGAAAAATAGATAAGTAATTAGTTGCAGAATTGGAATGTTTGGGCCATCTTTGCGGAGTATAACAAACAAATTATTATTATGAAAGTCAAAGAATTTTTTGCCAAAACCGAGTTATCATGCGAACACTGTGGAGAAAACCTGTTAGCAAATCCTGCATCAGGTATAATTGTTACCTGGAGAAGTGAACAAAACTCACCAAACGGAAAAGAAATATACCAAAAAGCATATTATTGCTGTAAAGGAGAGTGCGATAAAGAGATGACGAAGAAATCGAAGGCTGTAGGTCTAATCTATAGCGGTTGGGAAGATCTGTCGGTTTACTTTAATCCCCTGACTTATATCAACAAGAATGTATTGTGGATGGATGCCATCAATCAGGGTGTAACGTTTAAACCTGCTGCGTTCGACAAGATGATTAACCTGTTTACGGTTGCTTTTACAGAAACTTCAAGAGAGCTGACAAGTAAAGAGGCGGAAGAAGTCAAAGATCGCTTAGAAAACGGAATCGATCCCATGCTATAAGGGCTGATTCTGTTTAAAGCAAATTGTAGTAAAATTTAAAGCAACCGGTCGGTGTTGTAATTTCTGACTTAGTTAGACGTTGCCCCGACCGGTTCTTTCATTTTTTATTTAATGCGTATTTGTTTGTTGTAGGTGCCGTGGGGCCTGTTCAGTTCCTTGTACAGGATGTTAAGGCGTTTGCTGGCGTGTACAAGCCTTTGGAGCACTTCGGTCCGTTCGGGTTTGTTGGTGGTATAGAAGAGTATCCCCATCAGGTGATCCATCTCCATCCGGATTTCTGCTTCCAACCTTTCCAATCTGGGGCGCTCCACCTGGTTTTGCTGATGCAAGGCTATCACTTCCAGTTCGTCGTCGCAGAATAGAGCCACCCGTATATCGCTTTCTCCGGATTCATCATCAAGGGTTCCTCCAAAAAGATGCTCCTGTTCTGAAATCCTTCCGTTATGCTGACTTACCAGGTAATCGTGCTTTTCAATGCCCGACCTTAATGCCTGAGATCGAGATCCAACGATTGATGATTCCCCAAAGCTAGCGTTTAATGGCTGAGTTTGCGGACTAGCTGACCCATTCCCTTGATCAGATGCTTTTACATGATCCTGATCAGGATCGGAGGGTTGTTGTTCAGTCTTATCGTTCTGCCTGTCCGATATCAAGCTTGGTGCTTCGCTTGTGTTCCGTGTTGAAGGAGATACTGAAGGAACCAACCTTACATCCGATGTTGTAAGGTCCTGCCTTTTTCTTCTCCTGTTGTAGGCACTTTCGCGGAAGATGGTGCAGAAGCCCTCTTTGCCGTATCGGTGGAATAGGGAGTCGGGGTCTTCGCCTTCGGGAAGGAGGCAGTTCATCACCATAAAGCCGGCATCTGCCAACTGTTTTTCGATGCGGGCAGCGGCATTTTGTCCGGCTTCGTCTCCATCAAGCACCAATGACACCCGGCGAGCATATCTTTTTAGTAGCTCTATCTGATCGTCGGACAGGGCAGATCCGCACAGGGCAACCGTGTTTTGATAGCCTGCCGCATGCATGGCGATGCAATCCTTCGGGCCCTCTACCATGTGAACTAGTCCCTCGCTCAGGATGTGATCTATGGCCTGATACAGTCCGTATATAACCCGGCTCTTGTTGTACAGAGCATTGTTGGCGCTGTTGATATACTTGGGTATACCTTTGCCATCTACGGAATTTACCTGCCCAAAGTACCGGCAGGTAAAGCCCACCAGTATGCCCCGTTCGTTGTGGATGGGGAAGGCGATGCGTCCCTTAAACTGGGTAAAGCCTTGTGGGGGATATTGCCGTACCATTCTCACACCAAAGTTCACATAGGCTTCGGAGAGACCTCCGCAGTCGGGTACATAGCCGTAGCATGAATTGGCAAACGCTCTGTTTTCCTGCTCCATGGCCCGGAGTTGTTCCGGGGTTGCTTCGGATTCGGGCGCTTTCGGTGTAGCCTGCGGTGTTTTCAATGGAGCAAAGAATCCCTCAAATTCTATAGGGTTTTCACTGAACTGCCCCTTTGTTTCAGTGCTTTCTGAAGATTGATCAGACGGGCCGCCATGGCGTGCGCATAGCAGTTTGAGGGCTTCGGGGTACGAGCACGACTCCTTTTCCATTACAAAGGTAGCTTTGTCGCCCCCTTTGCCGCAGGGGAAGCAGTGCCACAGCCCTTTGTGGTTGTCTAACTTCAGCGAGGGATGGGTGTCGTTGTGGAACGGACAGCGCATCAACGCTTTACCATTGGATTTAAAGTGTACGGATCCGTACCAGTTCACCACCGTCTCGAGGGTAAGATGGTCTTCCACAAATTCAGATTGTTTAGAGTGCTTTTTCATTGGTCCGGATAGATTTGTTGAATTTTAGATTTCTTTTTATTGAAAGAGATAAAATCCCATAGTTTGGTAAATGTTTTATTGTGCCTGAAGTTTGCATGGCCGATGCCTCCGTTTCGGTTTTTAAGGAGCAGCAGCTTGGCGATGCCCACCAGATTTTCGCCGGTGTCCTCATCCTTGGTGATGCCTAAACGGTCGGGGCGGTATACAAACATCACCACGTCCGAGGTCTGTTCAATAACCCCCGAGTTGCGCAGGTCCGACAACACCGGAATCTTTGCTTTACCTGCTCTGTGCTCAATCTCGCGGTTCATCTGCGACACCACGATTACAGGAATGTTGCAGCGCACTGCCAGATCCTTCAGGGCATTGATGTTCCGACCGATGGCCTCGTCGGTTGTACCCCCTTTCTCTACCGGAGCCGATATCAGCTGCAGGTAGTCCACAGCCAGCATGTCGCACTTGCCCCGCTTGCAGGCCAGCATGGTTTCGGTAACGATGCTCTCGATGCGGGCGTTCCCCATGTAGCGGATGTCCAGCTTCAGGTTGGTAAGCTCCTCTTGCAGCAGACGTTCCACCTCCATTTCCTGACCTTCGGTAAGCACCCCGCGGCGCAGCAAGTCGGGGTTGATGTCCGTAAGCATGGCAATGGAGCGGTTGGCCGTATCGTAATCGCCCATTTCGTGGTTCACCAGCCGCACGTGGTAGCCCTTTTTGGCAATCTCCTGCAGGATGTGCAGCGTCACCATGGATTTACCTTCGGAGGGACGAGCCGCCAGGGTGTAGATCTCACCCGGAAAGAAGCCTCCGCCCGTAAGCTTGTCGAACTCCGTAAAGCCCGAAGGGATGGCGCGGCTATCCAGTCCCAGCGCCCGGTTCTTGCGGAAATCCTTCAGGTTGGACGCTACAATCTCGGCCAGCGGGCGTGCCTCGTTACCTGTGTCGGTATCGTTGCAAATTTTATCCACTCCGGAATGCAGCGTGCCCAGGATGGAGGTGATGGGCGTGCCCACATCGGTAAGCGAAAGCTTAACGGCATTAAGGTGCTCGGTAAGTCGGAACCGGATGTAGCTGTCTTTTATCAGCAGCGCATACTCCGTAACCTGCGACGAATCCCTAGCCATGGTGAACAGCTCCGGGTCATAGGCCAGCCCGTTCATCTGCAGGAACAGCTCGCGGTCCATCTCCTGCATGGTGCGGTCTATCAGGTTGTAGTTGGTACGTTTGCCCTGTTCGAACAGGTGCACGATGGCCTTGTAGATAAATCCCAGCTCGCGCGAGCTGAACATGTCGGCCTTCAAAAATCCAATCACGTTGGTAATAGCCTCGGTGTTGGCAAGCAGGCAGGCAACTACCGCTTTTTCGTGGGTGATTCCCGTGTTTTTCTCAATCATTGCTCATAAAATCTAAAATGTGTCCTTTCAATGAAAACGTGGTGTTAGACGCTTCCGTTTCTCTCTCTTTCTGTCTCTTTTTGCCGGATCCCCCTTCCGAAGAACTTTCCTGTTTGGGTTTACCGGCGATGGAATCGTAGTACAGCATGCCGATGTGCGAGATGCCCTTTATGTTTTCCACCTCGATGAGGTAACGTTCCTTGAGGCGGTTTAACACATCGCGGACTTTCCAAATTGTAAGTCCGAAGGTTGCCGATAGTTCCTCCTGGGAGCAGATCACCTGACCCCTGTGGCAGGTTAGTTGCTTGTTGTCCCGGACTACCGTGCCGGTGGCAAAGTAGCTTCTGGAAAACAGGAAAAGATACACATTGGCCAATAACTGCTCTGTGGCATTTGTGCAGTAAAGGTCGTTCAGCACTTTTCGTGGTACCCTTACGTAGCCCGATTCCAGCAGGCTGTTCAAATAAAATAGATCAAAATCTCTCAAAACGCTGTAATTTAGGTGTTTAACAAATATAACTTTTCTGGTTCTCAAAAAACCGCAGGCCAAACCGCAGGTCTTTTCCCTGCATTGATGCGGGTTTGGAGGGTGTCCTCCGCAGGTCAAACCGCAGGCCCTATATTAATATATAAAGAATATTTCTGTATAAGGCTACGCTTTAAAACCGTAAATCCGTTGCCGCTGCAACTCAGGAACCACCTCAAAGAACAGTTTAAATATTGGATAATAAAAAATGGAGAATTCTCATATTTTAAAATGTTAAAGCCCTTTATTGAATAGGCTTTTGGTAAAAAATGATATGAGATTGATTTTCCCATTTTCAGCCATTTTTAGCCGGTCTCCTTGATTGTCATGCTAATCATATTTGTGATATTACTTATCAGATTTAACTTCTTGTTTTTCTTGAATTTATGCAGACAATTGTAGATGTGTGCATCTTTCGCGTTAAGAACAAAATTGGTTTGTAAGAAGCATACCATTTTCTTTATGGTATAGTCTTCAAACACTCCGTCGTCCAGCAGTTGAGATACGCAGAAGTATAGTAACATCCTCTTATTCCGTGGGATAGAGATTGGTTTATTGTCTGCTTCGGCGCTGATATAGTAACTGCTTGCTTCTTTGCCGAACTCGGTCAAAAAGCAGATGGAAAGCTGTTGCCAGTGCCTGGAAGAGTGCTCCTGATATTCGAAAGCCCAGGAGATAAGTCGCAGGATGATTCTCTTTTTTAAGCGTATGTCTGTAATAGCATTTATACGCTCTTTGAGATGCTTTAAAGTAGGCTGATTCTGATTACATATTTTGTGAATTAAAATAATGCCGTAATCGTTATTATTTAAGTTAAATTCGCACATATGCTATCGAATTATAGTTGATTTTAATGATAGTTAACATATTGACGTTTTGTTATATTAGTATAAATATTTGTTCTGATTTTTTGTAATTTCTTATTTTATTCCGCTAATCACCTTTCAAAAGGAGGTATTCATTGTGTTTGGGCCATTCTATTTCTTGTGCCGGGAAGCTTTTTTAGCTTCCGAAAGGACATAAAAGTGGCCGTTCACGCCATTTTCTTTCGTTTCCAAAAGCTGTATGGAGTGATTTTCTACCTAAAAAAGGATTAAAACCGGATAGAAAAGGAACGTTTCCCGGTGATAAGAGAGGTGTTCCATAAAGATAAAAGAGCGTTTTTGAGAGATACCTGATCCTGTTTTCAAGGCTATAAGATCGTTTTTTCAAAGATATATGTTTGACAAATCAAAGATATAGGATTGAACTTTCAAAGATATATGATTGGAAAGCCAAAGATATATGAATGAATTCTCAAAGATATAGTATTGAAAACGGAACGGTAACTACATTTCAAAACGTTCTTTGAGGGGTGCTTAGGGTGGCCCGAGGCATTCAAACAGCAGGGCGATTTGTTTGGGACTGAACCGTCGCTGACCTTTTTGCCATCCTGTCTCTTGCAGACGGGACACTAGATTGGGATGCCTTAGCATCCAACGAAGCAACTGTTTGGTGGCAGCCGACACCGAGAGCGAGGGTGAGTACAATTGGCTGAGTTCAGACAAAGAGTAACTCTTAACAGGTATTTCTTCTGTGTTTTTCATTAATTAGATATTAAGAATTAAATACAAACAAATATACGTAAAATTATTTATATTGGCAAATTATAGTGCTGATATTTAGGAAATAAAAGCATCTTTTTAGCATATTTCGGACATATTCTCCCATAAACTGCACTAATTGCACATAGGTGTCTGTTTTGCGCAAACAGGCAGGAGGGTGGATGTATCTTTGCATTGTTACGTAACGAAAAGATTTCATTAACCCTTAAAAATTAAAAAGCGTATGTCACTAAAATTTTCACTTGTGCACCGTAAGGATATGACCAAAGGTGCTCCTGCCGATCGCAAATTGTATTATGGTTTAACCCGTGTTTCCAGCCGATTGGACCTGGAGAAGTTGTGCGATGCCATCGCCTCTCGAAGCACTGCCAGCCGTGGCGACATCAAGTTGGTGCTTGAAGGTCTGATCTATGAGATGTGTAGCAAGCTGACTGAAGGGTACTCTATTTCCCTCGGCACCTTTGGTACCTTCCGCATCACCAACGGTTCGAAAGGAGTTGCCACTCCGGAAGAGTTCAACGCCAGCATGTTCAACAAAGGACGCATCACCTTCAGTGCCGGAACGATGCTTCGCGGTGCACTGAAAGACCTGAAGTATGAAAAGATGCAGGTGGTAACTGTGGAAGAAAAGTGCGATAAAGAGCACGTGTATTAATCCCTCATTGTACCCCCGGATACCGGTGCCGGGGGTGCAATTTTGTATTCACATCCTGCGGATTCCAAGTGGCCCGTTTTGCAGCCTATTGTCCCGGGGATACAAATCTCAATTTTGAATTACAAGGTTTAAAAACAAACAAGATATCAATATGCTGAAAGAAATATTTGTACAGAGTTATTACCCCCAGGTAAAAGAGGCGGGAATAAAATATGGCATTAACCCGGTGGTGCTGCTGGCCCAGATCGCCATCGAAACAGGGTGGGGCGAGTCGGTGCTGTGTAAAGAGCACTTTAACTTCGGTGGCCTGACGGGCTTCGGCAAACCTAGTGAGTTCTGGCCGGGCACCAAAGTGCAGCTATGCGAAAAGGGACTTACCTACCGGAGCTACCCCGATGCCAGAAGTGGTATCCTGGATATGGCCCGCCTGCTGCGCTCATCCTATGCCTCTGCCTGCAACGTAAGCAACGTGCCTGCAGCCTACGCCCAGGAGATAGCCTACAGCCGCTACATCAGCGAGGTAAACGGCGACAACCGTCAGAACTACAAGATGCTGCTGGTAAAGCTATCGGCAACCATGAGTAAGCTGATAGCGCTGCAGTTTCCAGAACATAAAGATTGATTCTCAACACAACCCCTTAAAACAAACAGAAAGATGAAACAAGTAAAACAGATCATTGAATTTATTTTGGTAGTGGCAAGCTGCTTTTTTCGGAAAAGGAAACAGCCGAAAGTCCACCCTTACGTTCCTGAAGATCCTTATCCTCCTGGCACTTGTAATGGAAGAAAAGGAGATTGCCCTGGCTGCACTGGGTGTAATTGTAACCCTCAGTCAGAAGCCGCCTCCGGACAATCCCAAGCCTACAGGCAAAACAGAACTTCCGATCAAAGGGCAGTTTCGGGACAATCCAGCACCTCCGATCACTCCGGCGATAGAAGCCAGTACGATGTTACTTCCAACGAAGGAGCTAACGGAACCACCTCTGCCTCCGGAGCCGCCAACCTGCTTGGCTGGTGCTTGATAGCAATAGCCGGCACCAGTTATCTGTATAAGTTGCTGGTATAGTAGTTGGTTTTATGTAAGAATGGTCCGGCTCACGAGAGTCGGACTTTCTTGTTTTTATATTCAGTGGATTTTGTATTCTTCCATATATTAAAGCCGTTTATAGAAATGTTTTATTGGAGCATCGTGAGTTTTCGTGTGCTTATCCAGCTACGATGACAATCTATAAAGATGTGGTGGTTACAGAGAATTGGAACAGGCCTTATATGATGGGGCGTATCTCGTTGGAAAATCTGAAACCGCATCCCAAAAATCCTACTATCGCCAATTTCTTTAAACAGCTTGGCTGGGTGGAAGAATTGGGTTCTGGCATACGAAAAATGTACAAGTATTGCCCTATCTATGTAAAGGATGCTTTGCCTGTCATTGAAGAGGGAGATGTATTTAAACTTACAATCAGACATGAGCCATTAAATGAGCCATCAAATGGGCCATTAAATAAACCATTAAATAATAGGCATTATGTTGATAAGCAGGAAGATAGTTGTTCTGATGAAGATGCCGATCATGAAAATGGCCTTATAAATGACCCTATAAATGACCCTATAAACGATACTATAAATGATACTATAAATGATACTATAAATGATACGCAATCATTAATTTTAAATCTGATAAAAGAAAGACAAGGGATAGATAGAAAAGGAATTTCAATTGAAATTAAAAAGACGCTTGTAACTGTTTCCCGGTATATCGCCTCACTTAAAGCTCGCAACTTGATTGAATATAGAGGATCCCGTAAAACAGGAGGTTACTATCTAATCACTAAAAGAAAGCAGGATAACTCTAAATAATTTAGGTTCTTTTAATGGAGAAACCTGCTTGGCTGGTGCTTGAAAGCAGTAGCCGGAACCAGTTACCTGTATAAATTATTGGCGTAGGGTATAAATAGAATAGGATATATCTCTATACACAATAATGTCCGTGCAATGTAATGTAATAAATGAATTATTCTACTTAGTCGGACTTTTTTGCGTTTTATAAAGTCTATGTTATAGTTAAATGGAATGAGTTCTGAATATAAGTATCGTTAGGGTTGAAAATAGTTCTTTATTATATACCTAAAGAGTAGAAATATAAAACAAATTCAACCAAAATAACTTTTCCTTTTTGTAACCTGGTCTACTACTTCCAATGCAAAAGTTTGAGTTTAAAAATGCATTACATTGATAATTCTATCAGTATCATTTGATTATTAGGTAGTGATATGGATGTGTTTTCAGTGTCTAATATTATTTTATCTTTAAAAATTTGACCTTTGAACTCTAATTCAATTTGTGTCTGGCGGTTAGGAATAATATATTCAGCATTTAGATACGGATTAGCTATTGCGTTATAAGTTGTATCGTTACATAAATCTGTTTTTTTAACGAGAATACTAAAGGTGATATTTTCATTTTCAATTTTAAGATTATTTATTTTAACTACAAAATATCCGGGTGTATACCCTTCGCGTGCAGAATCAAACAAATCTGTATTACCATAGAATAAAGAAGTTCCATCTTGTAAGAAAGCAATAGAAAAGACCTCATCATTACTGTTTCCTTTGCTTTTAAATAATTTATTTTGCGAATCCCAAAAAGAATTGTTGCTATTTATTTCGAAACAAAATCTCTCGGCATGTAACAAATTATTCGCAACAAAAACTTCTGAGCACAAACACAAAATTGATAATATATGGATAGTTTTTATGATGATTCTTTTCATGATATTTAATTTTGGATAACAGTGTTGTAGTATTAAGTCCATAAAGTTATAATTTTTATTGACCTAAGATTTTTATTTTTTATAAATCAGCTCTTAGCTTCTTAAAATTGAGTTTTTTACTCGTAAAAATTATTATACCAATCCTAAACTTTGCTTTCACCAGATTGAAATAAACTTCAAGGTCATATCTGTATAGTTAAAAAGGGTACCCAAAACTTTTTGGATACCCTTTTGTGAGCGAAAGACGGGACTCGAACCCGCGACCCTAACCTTGGCAAGGTTATGCTCTACCAACTGAGCTACTTTCGCAATATGTCAATTTTAAAGCAAATCCTGATAAATAAGATTATTTACCAGGATTTGTACCCGGAGCGGGACTTGAACCCGCACAACTGCAATAGTCAAAGGATTTTAAGTCCTTCGTGTCTACCATTCCACCATCCGGGCGGCCTGGAGCGAAAGACGGGACTCGAACCCGCGACCCTAACCTTGGCAAGGTTATGCTCTACCAACTGAGCTACTTTCGCATTACTTGTTTGCGGTTGCAAAGGTAGATAACTTTTTTATATGAGCAAATTTTTAAGGAAAAAAGTTAATAAAAACCTTGTTGAAACCTTAATTGGGAAAGTCTCAATAACTACCTATATCTTGATTGAATCTTTTTTATTGAATAAAAACAATCGATTGTTTATTTAGTAAAGTTTAGCTTAATCAATATGGAATTACGGATATTTGGGGAAATGTAACCACATATGAATACGATGGTTTGGGCAGGCTTAAAAAGTCGAATTATCCGGATGGTACGCAGGCTGTTATTACCCGCGCCTGGAGTTCCGATGCAAACAGCGTTTTTAGTATCACAAAAGAAGAAACTGGTAAACCAAGCCAGACTACTTTTTATAATTCACGTGGACTAGAACTACGAACCAGTAGTCAAAGATTCGATAATACGCGAATTCTTACAGATAATATATATGATAATGCAGGTCGTCTTACCAAGACATCGTTACCTTTTAAAACCGGAGCCGCTACACTATGGAATACTTATGAGTATGATGTGTACGGACGATTGAAACAGTTGAATTATGCTTCGGGGAAAAGCGATGTTTATACTTATGCCGGAAATAGCATAACAGAGACAAAAGACGGAATTTCCATTACCAGAACATATAATGCTAAAGAGGAATTGATTGGTACCAGTGATCCTGCAGGTTCAATTACTTATCAGTTGCGACCGGACGGACAACCATCTTCTATTACAGCTCCCGGTACCATTGTAACGCGTTTCTCGTATGATGAATATGGCAGACAAACGGAAATAAATGATCCGAGTATAGGTCTGAAATCCTATATATATGATGACGCAGGAAATATTAAATCTGAAAAAGATGCCAATGGAAAAGAGAAGTTGATGGAATATGATCCGTACGGACGAGTTACAAAGCGTATTTTGCCAGAATATGAGACAACGTTTACATATGATGGTTACGGAGCCCTGAAAAGTGAGAAATCCAGCAACGGCACTTCCAAATACTATGACTACGATGGCTTTGGGCGATTGCTTTTTAGTCAGGAAAATGTAGATGACAGATGGGGAGGTTATAACTATAATTATTCGCCGACAACCGGAAATTTGGAGTCAAAAGATTATATCTCTTCTACCGAAGGGTATGTTGTTACAGAAAATTATACGTATCAGTATGGTACTTTGACGGAAATTAAACGAGATGGACAAACTTCTATCTGGAAATTACAGTCTGAAGATATTTTTGGCAGACCAACACAGATTGCTACCGGTCCGCTAACCCGTACTTATTCATACAACAGCTACGGGCTTCCTACTTCAAGTAAAGCAGTTAACTCGGGAGGAACTGTTATTCAGGATTATGGAATGTTGTTTAACCCTGTAACAGGTAATCTATCAAGTAGGGGAGACCACAAAAACAACAAGTACGAACATTTCCAATATGACAATCTGAATCGCTTAACGCATGTATATTCAGCCACGTCTTTAACTTCGGGTATGGCATCTAACCCAAAATCTGTTTACAACTATAATGCCAACGGCAATATGGAAAGCAAGAGCGATGCAGGAACATACGCTTACGAGAATGCGGCTAAACCATATGCGGTTACATCTGTAACATTAAGCGGTAATGCCATCCCCGTAAGGCTTCAGGAGATAACATATACCTCTTTTGAGCGACCGTCTGTGCTTACCGAAAATGACTACATGGCAACCTTTACATACAATGGGTCAAATGATCGGTCAAAAATGGAGATTAAGCGATACAATAATAGCCAGATTCTCCGTTATTATCTAAATGGAAGTCATGAAGTGGATGTAACTCCGGCGGGAGAGAAGGAAAGACTTTATTTAGGAGGCGATGCCTATTCTGCCCCGGCAGTTCTTGTTAAAGAAAGCGGGAGTTGGAATGTGTATTATATTTGCCGTGACCACTTAGGAAGTATCACCCAAATAACCAATGGCAGCGGAGTAATGCAGCAGGAGCTTAGTTACGATGCGTGGGGCAGGTTAAGAAACCCGGGTACACTTGCAGTATATGCCCCGGATACCGAACCGACGTTGTTTTTAGGACGTGGATATACCGGTCATGAACATCTTACTATGTTTGGGCTTGTAAACATGAATGCCCGATTGTACGATCCGGCTGTAGGCAGATTCCTGTCGCCCGACCCATATGTGCAGATGACCGATTTCAGCCAAAACTATAACCGGTTTAGCTATGCAATGAATAATCCGCTTGTATATATAGATCCAGATGGAGAAAATCCATTATTTATTGTTGGAGGTGCATTAATTGGTTCTTATATCGGAGCTTCAATTAAGGGCGGTTCTTTTAATCCTACCAAATGGCAGGGAGCCTGGTGGCAGGGAGCTTTATGGGGAGGTGCTATTGGTGCTGTTAGTGGAGCTTTGGTTGGCTCAATGTGGGCTGCAGGAGGAATTAATCTTATTATTTCAGGAAATGTTTACAACTTATCTGTACCTTTGGGGTCTGTGTCTGTATCATCCGCAGGTTATGGTTCTGTATCATTAGGTACCGGTATTTGGGGAAGTGGAGGCCTTGTCTATACATTTGGAAATAAGAAAGAAAGAAAAGATATAACTCCTTTTGATGTTGGAGTTGAGTGGCTTACAGGGACAGGACCAAGGGAACGGACTTTTTATAGTGGAGATTATTTCACCGAACTATTAAAACAGCATGATTTTCTTCAGTCTGTAAGAAATGATATTTCATCTGATTTGCAAATTGGGAAATATGAAGGAAATGAAAGCTATAATTTATCTGGAATTCAAGGTATAGGGAAATATGCAAAGGATTATTCAACTTTGGTAACAGGAGGCTATTTTGGTAATCTGGCTGTTACTTATTTAGGTTCTTATAACATAGAATGGGAAGCTTTATCAGTAGGAAAGAGTAATGCTTTTGTGAAGTTTACTGTAAAAAACTCTTCATCAATTGCATCTGGATTTCGACCACCTGTTATTGGATATTATAATTGGTGGAATAAATATGTTGGAGAGCCTCTAAATCAAATTTTCTCAACAGGTGCTATGTCAAGGACAAAACAAAGATTTATATGGACGGAAAAAATAAACTATTAATAATTTTGAGTGTTGGAATTGTTCTTTTGATTTCAATAAATTCGTGTAGTTCCCATTTCCCAAATGAAAGTGACATGGTTGGCCAATGGGTAGCCGATAATAATGCTGTTTTAGAGTTTCATAAAGATTCATCTTTTACTCTTAAGGACTTAGATTCTAAATGTTGGTTATTAGATGATAATATTTATTATTCTGATTCTATATTGATCAACGGAGAAGGAAAATGGTCTTTACGTAGACGATCCTCCACAGAAATAGCTTTAACGTTGTTTTTTGAAAAGATGTCTGTAATGAATAAATTGACAGCAATGGAGAAAGAAATTAAACCAAATAATTATACGGTATCCATTCAAGGAACTACAAAGATAATGCTTTATACACCTTCTTGGACTATATATATATCTGATGGAGAAGAACTTAATTCGTATCGTTTTTATAAAATTGATGAAAAGTAAGAGAATGAATAAAATATTGATATTATACTAAATTTTTTAGAATCACTAAAGTATCCGGTTAAACTAAAAAAGTTTGATAAACTAGGCTTTTACAACGATATGAAAATCTTTTTTATTAATAAAGGGTTGATAGATGTAAATAGTTAGTTTTTACAACCGTAGATTCTAATTGGTTATTTTATTTTTGCATGTACCAGATAAAGGATTCTCGGTTCGATAATAAATATATGTTATAAATCGGATTGAGAATCCTTGTTTTTGGGATTATAGAATTGGAAATATCTTAACGAGAATAATTTATCCGCTACTTTCTCTTTTCAAGAGCACTATCGTTTTGAGCAATAATAAATCTCAAAATCCGTTTAATATTTAATTAATGATGTACATTATGAAAAAAATGAATCTTATTAAAGGAATACAGTATATAGTACTCCCTCTTTTTCGACCACTTGATCAGCCTTTTACCTATATGAAGGCCTTTTAATATTTTTATTCGTTTTTTTCTTTTCAATGCTTTTTTAAGGTATGAGTAGATTCATGCAAGGCCAGC
>NZ_JBFWMI010000021.1:36132-40906 GCF_050251695.1 Macellibacteroides sp. | reverse complement strand
CAGGATGCCAAAGGAAGTGGAATAAACCGTACTGGCACAGGAACCCGAACAGTTACCATGCCGGTAGCAACAGGAGAGAATTCGTTTTATTTTTACAATCCTCAAACTGTTGCCGATGGAAAAAGACAGTTTCAGACCCGCTGGGGAAGACGATTACTTGAAGACAATTGGCGCAGGCTTAAAAAAGCAATGAATACCTTCGTTGATAATCAGGATAGTAATGTACTTTCAGACAATGTACAAGACACTGCTCCCGACAGGGGAAATCAGGTAGTTTCTGTAGATTCTCTACCTTCGCCTGTAGCTTCTCAAGATCCAAAAGATCCGGCATTTTATCTTCAGCAAATCCCACTAACGGAAGAAGACCTGCTGGCATCGGATCTTATAATTGCCGACGGGCTCTTTAACATGGGAAAGATATATAAAGACAAACTGGAAGACCTTCCGCTGGCTATTGAAACCTTTGAAACGTTGGACAGACGCTTTCCTCAAAATAAATATCGTTTAGACAGCTATTATCAATTGTATCTGATGGGATTACGATTGGAAGACCGTTCGCTTGCAGCCCAATATAAAAGTAAGCTTATGCAAACTTTTCCGGAAAGTGATTATGCTCTGGCAGTCGCAGACCCCAATTATGCTTATAATATCCGTATGATGGACCGTGTACAGGATTCCATTTACGAAAGAACCTATAACCAATACCTGGTCGGCGACACAACCAATGTAAGAAATAATTACAGAAAGGTAACAACCGCCTATCCGCTATCCAAGTTATTACCGAAATTCACATTCCTTGAGGCTCTTACATATGTTCAGTCAGGCGATGCCAACCGTTTCAAAGAGGCTCTCAAAGCATTGGTAGAGAAATATCCTCAAGCCGATGTAACTGAACTGGCTGGCGAAATGCTCAAGGGAGTCCTGCGCGGGCGTTCTATGGTACAAGGAGATGTTACCGGGATGAAATGGAATATGCGCTTCGGACTGCAAGATGGGATCGAGCCAGGTGCTATCGATTCAACCCGTACCTTTACTGCCGGAATAAATGAGCCTTATCGGATGTTACTAATTTACCCGGCAGGAAAAGTGGAACTGAATCAACTCCTTTTCACTGTAGCCTCCTATAATTTTGCCAACTTTATGATAAAGGAGTTCGACTTAAGCAGCGAATCTTTTGGAGAAATGAATATGCTCTTTATACGTGGTTTTGTTGGAATGGAAGAAATACTGCAGTATTACCGTATGATCCATTCCGAATCCGGATATGCTGCGAATATCGAAAGAGCTGTAGGTATCTTACCCATCTCCGAATCCAATTATGAGGTGCTGATTCATGGCAAGACATTAGACGAATACATTACTTTTTTCAATGAAAACTTTGGCGAATCAGCTTCCGAAATCGTATCACGCTGGCGTATCCGGCTAATGGATCAAGCTGACGAAACAACCGAGATTCCGGCACCGTCATTCGTATCTGATGTTACAGATCAACAAGCAGATTCAACGAATACACAGTCTGCCGTTCCGGATTCAATTCAACTCATACAACGACCAATTGATTCACTTCAAATAGATCGAACAGAAAAGGCGATAGATCTTCCAACGGATAGTACCCGGATGAATGAAATAATACAGGATACGCTCCCTGAATCCGAATTTAGCGCAGACAGCATTTCCGGATCGATTGTTCCTGAATCAAAAGAGTTGACTCTGAAAGAAATTCAGGCAATCCGTGCAAAGGAAGCTGCAGAAGAAGAGGCCCGAAAGAAACAGCAACGTGAAGAATTTGAAGCCAAACAAAAGGCAGATAAGGAATTGCAGGAACAAAAGGCGAAAGAACGTGCAGATATCCTGAAAAAGCAGGAAATTGAAAATCAAGCTTTGCTCAAAGCTAAAGCCGACAGGGAGAAAGCGCTTGAAAAGGAACAAAAAGATCGGTTGAAGCAAGCAGAAGCTGCCCGTAAACAGAAGATCAAGGAACGGAAATTACTCCTTAAAGAAAAGGAACGGGCCTATAAAGAGCAACTCAAAAAGCGTGAAGCCGAACGTAAACAAAAGGAGAAACTCTATCAGCAGAAACTTAGAGACCGCGAAAAGGAACGTAGAGAAGCATTAAAACAGAAGTAACCAATCGCAGACATATAAAAATCTTCTCTGTTTTGTTAGTACTTTTTGCCTAAAATGTATATACTTATTTACCAAAAAGTATATACTTCCTGTCCAAAATGTACCTGATTTTTTGAGGCATGTCTTTCTTTTGATTCGTAATGAATTTGGTTTACATATTTAATTTTAAATACCGGATCGGTTTTCATTCCTATATGTTTGAATGTTCAAAGATATAGGAACGGTTTCTCAAAGATATATCTTTGCCGATAAAAAGTACCGGGTTTCCGCACAACAGGCCTTACTTGTTGAATTACCTTACAGATTTCACGAAAATATCCTTCACTTCCTTCACCTGTACACATAAAATGCTATCCATCAATTAATTACAATTACTAAACAATCAGATATCCTTCACTTTTTCACCAATATCCTTCACTTTTTGAGAAATAACCTTCACTTTCCGGCAGATATCCTTCACTTTAAAGAGGATGAGAGAAAGAATACGACAATGAAGAATAAAAAAACAGGCCGTCTCTTATGGGGACGGCCTGTTGATTATTTTATAAGAAAATCTTATTTTACATTTTTTACTTTGATAAGGTATTCTGCGATCTGAACAGCATTTAAAGCTGCTCCCTTTTTAATTTGATCACTTACCGTCCAGAAAGTCAGACCATTCGGATTAGTCAGATCCTTACGGATTCTACCAACATAAACTGGTTCCTTATCAGCTACAAATAATGGCATTGGATATTCCTTTGCAGCAGGGTTGTCTTGTAAAACAATTCCTTCGGCTTTGGCAAATGCCTCCTTGGCTTCCTCCACACTGATGGGCTTTTCTGTTTCCACCCAGGTAGATTCAGAGTGAGCACGCATTACCGGAACACGAACACATGTGGCGCTGACTTCAATATCAGAGTGCATGATTTTACGTGTTTCGTGGTACATCTTCATCTCTTCCTTTGTATAACCGTTATCGGTAAATACATCCACCTGAGGAATCAGGTTATAAGCCAGCTGATAAGCAAACTTTTCTACTGTAGGTTTATCTCCCTTCAGTATCTCTTCGTATTGTTTTATCAACTCTGCCATGGCAGTAGCTCCTGCTCCACTGGCAGCCTGGTAGGTTGAAACATGTACTTTCTTAATGTGAGAAATACCTTCGATTGCCTTTAATGCAACAACCATCTGAATGGTCGTACAATTAGGGTTGGCAATAATCCCCTTCGGGCGGTTCAATGCATCCTCCGGATTAACCTCGGGAACCACCAATGGAACATCAGCGTCCATACGGAAAGCACTTGAGTTGTCTATCATCACCGCACCATGTTTGGTGATGGTTTCTGCAAACTCAATGGAAGTACCTCCTCCTGCCGAAACGAAAGCAATGTCGATCCCTTTAAAGTCGTCGTTATGCTTGAGCTCTTTCACGGTGTACTGTTTACCTTTAAAAGTATAAACACGTCCGGCACTACGGGATGAACCAAAAAGGATCAGCTCATCCATCGGGAAGTTTCTCTCGTCTAGCACACGTAGGAATTCTTGTCCTACTGCTCCGCTAACACCAACAATTGCTACTTTCATTTTGAGCACAATTTAAAATTAAAAATAATTAGTACTATTTCGTTCTATGCAAAATAGTTTTATATCTTTGTACTTTACAAGGCACAGTATCCGAAGTTAACATTCGGCTTGCAAAGATATACCTATTTCTACAAAACCTTACTATTATGAAACATATTTTTCTTTTTTTACTCTGTTTCCTTTCTTTTTTAACAAAATCGCAGACTTCAGACACTTTTTCGTCGTCATATATCACTGCAACCAATGCATGGACAGGTGATACCGCGTCATTTTATGTTACAACCGATGGATGGCTACAACTTGACGATTTGTATGAACAGGGAAATGCTTCACTGCAATTGCCTGTCAATTATAATAAAAACATGGAATGGGAACTAGATGTTCAACTTTATTTTAATTCATCCAATGCCAATAATGTACGTCTCTATGTTCTCTCGTCGGGCGAAAATATAGATCCGGATGAAACGCATTATTATGTTCAGGTAGGTCACAACGACGATAATATATCTTTATACAGCGTAAAAGGGACGGCAACAGCCAAACGACTCATCAAAGGTCGATTGGGACTGCTGGACAAGGAAGATGTTGAAGTGAATGTAAAGCTAAGATTAGAAAACGGAACACACTGGAAATTATATAGCCGCCTTTCGGACGAAATGTCCTATCGCCTCGAAGGAGATACCATCTTGAAACAAGTAGTGATTCCGCCATCGGGTACTTTCAAGATAAATTGCCGTTACAGCAAAACCCGCAGTTATCATTTTGCTTTCGACAATCTGTTAATTACCGGCGATTCAATTGATATGGCCGACACCATGCCTCCCTGTATCACTGCAATAGAAGCCATATCCGATTCGATTCTACGATTTACCTTCGACGAACCTATAGAATCATCTGCGGCTTCCTGCTCTATAGATGAAATGGGACCGGTATCAATCAAGACTGTATCGGCAAACGCAAATCAACTGCTTGTTGTAACTCCCGACACTATGATAAATGGGAAAGATTATACGTTGTGCTGGGAAAATCTGACTGATTTGTCGGGAAACGTGTTGGTCGACAACTGCCTTCAGTTCACCTT
>NZ_JBFWMI010000021.1:0-36032 GCF_050251695.1 Macellibacteroides sp. | reverse complement strand
CCAGGATTCCAAAATACTCAATATGGAGTAATAAAAGACGGTCCTCAAACCAGTATTGAAATTCCGGTATTCTCGCCAGAGAATAATTGTTGGAATCTAGCTTACCATACAGATCAATCGGGTTACAGTTGTAGAATCATGGTATTTGATCCTGCCGGAAGACAAGTAGCAATCCTGAAAAACCACGAATTAATCGGCCAAAAAGGTTCTCTCTTTTGGGATGGAAAAGGAAACGGCGGAAAAAAGCTTTCCGCCGGCCTATATATTCTGTATGCAGAGATTTACCACCCTTCGGGAGTAATCTACCGCTCTAAGAAAGCATTCTCGTACTTCTGATATCAGTAACTGAAGCTGCTTCCGCCTAAGAACTCCCGTAAAAGGGATGTAGGAGGAAGTTCAGTTTCATGAATGTAATTGAAATAACGTAAGAAGCGTAGCAAACGGTAAGCCTCAGCATTCTCTTCTTCTATTTCAAGCACTTCCATCAAAATGGGCTCAGCATATTTACGCAAGGCTGCCAGTTCATACAGCATGGCACTGTTAAACATGGCATCGGCATTCTCCTGATAGGGAAAAATCCACTTATCTTCGCCTTTTCGCACACTCTCCCACCTTGCGATCGTGTCTTTGGCCGAATAGCCTCTGAAACGATAATCACGTACGATCCTTCTCAACAACCGGTTATCAGTTGTTGGAATCCAGTTATGATTATCCAGTGAAATTGAGGTAAGCGCAGATACGTATACCTTATACTTATAGTGATCATCTAAAATTGAGGTGAGCTCCGGATTCAATGCATGTATACCTTCAATTATGAGAATAGAATTCGGTCCCATTTTCAATTTGTTGCCTTTGTAAATTCGGGAACCTGTTTCAAAGCTAAATGTTGGCAATGCGATTTCCTCACCGTTGATGGCCTTTTGCAGATCACTATTAAAATAAGGGAGGTCCAGTGCATAAAGCGACTCAAAATCATATTCACCTTTTTCATCTTTAGGTGTATGCTCTCTGTCCAGAAAATAATCGTCCAGCGAAATACTCACCGGATGAATAAGGTTGGTGATCAATTGAATCTGCAGACGTTTACAAAAGGTGGTTTTTCCGGAAGAAGAAGGACCCGAGATAAGGACCATCCGCACCCCATTGTCGCGGAAACGGCAGGCTATTTCCTCTGCTATTTTGGCTACAGATTTTTCCTGCATGGCTTCCGAAACCATAATAATTTCGGGAGTCATCCCTTTTCGTATCGCCTTGTTCAGATCGCCAACATTATTCAGCCCCACCGTATCCAGCAGAGTGAGATGCTCCTTATAAGCTTGAAACATCTTATCCTGCTTAATTACAGGTTCTAGCTCCTGAGGGTCGGACCTACGGGGTATTCGAAGCAAAACGCCATCGAAATAGGGAACAATGTCAAACAGTTGGATATATCCGGTAGAAGGTGTTAGACAACCATAAAAATAATTGATATAGCCATCCAGGTCGTAATACATTGTATAGGGCATCCCGGTTGTTTCCACAAGCAGCTCTTTATCGAACAAACCCCGTTCATGAAAGAGCTTGACTGCATCGGATGTTCGGGTGTTCTTAAAGCGAAAAGGTATGTCGGCATCGATAATCTCACGCATGCGTGTACGGATCTTTTCGATGGTCTGATGATCTATTGATTTCCCATTATGTATCTTGCAAAAATACCCTTTGGAAACGGGATGTTCCAAATTGAGCGTAGCCGTAGGCAATACATCGTGAACTGCTTTGGAAAAAATAAAGCAGAGGGAACGGACGTAGGTACGCTGACCAGACAATTGTGTATAATCGATAAACTCCACATCCTTAGGGTAATAACAACGAAATGTAAGTCCTTCCACTTTATTGTTTACCCGGGCATTCATGGGCCGGTTCTTAAGCGGTGATCCCACTGCAGTATAAATATCCAGCAGGGTGGCTCCCAGGGGTACATCTTTATATACGTTGTTATTCTTACAGTAAATTGTGATGGTTTCTGTCATAGTTATTCAACATTTATTTATAGATTTGCATGATAAAGTTAGGAATATAAATCGGATTTTACTATCCAATTAAACGATTTTTAAATGGATTATTCATTTTTTGATTTTCTGACCCTTATCGGATCATTAGGTTTATTCCTCTATGGAATGAAGATAATGAGTGAAGGGCTCCAGAAAGTCGCTGGGGATAAACTTCGTTCTATCCTGTCGGTAATGACAACCAATCGGGTTACAGGAATTCTTACAGGGGTATTAATTACTGCACTCGTTCAATCATCTAGTGCAACAACCGTTATGGTTGTAAGTTTTGTAAATGCAGGTCTGCTTTCGCTGGCCCAGTCCATCGGAGTAATCATGGGGGCAAATGTGGGAACAACCGTTACTGCATGGATTATTTCTCTGTTTGGATTTAAAGTAGATATCAGTATTTTTGCATTGCCCTTAATAGGGATAAGTATTCCTCTGATATTTTCAGGAAAAAGTAAACGAAAGTCCTGGGGGGAATTTTTTCTAGGCTTCTCTTTTCTTTTCATGGGACTCTCCTTTCTTAAATCATCCGTTCCGGATCTCCAAAGTAACCCTCAGGTTCTTGCATTTTTACAGAATTATACATCAATGGGATTTCCTTCCCTACTTATCTTTCTTTTCCTTGGAACCATTTTAACAATCATTGTTCAGTCTTCCAGCGCAACAGTTGCAATTACTTTGATTATGTGCACCAAAGGATGGATTCCTTTTGAAATGGCCGCAGCAATGGTTTTGGGAGAGAATATTGGTACAACCATTACGGCAAATATTGCTGCTATTTCAGCCAATGTCTCTGCAAAACGTGCAGCATTAGCTCATTTGATGTTTAATGTGTTTGGTGTATTTTGGGTTTTAGTGGTTTTTTATCCATTCATCCAAATGATTTCTTGGATAGTGACTAATTTCGGACCAGGAGATCCAAATGGAATTACCCACTTCCTAAGTAAATTAGATCCACGTACTATATCGCTGATTACTTCCAATATGGAGCTTACAGATCCATCATTGGTAGCTTTACAAAAACAACTATTATCCTTACAAGTTTCTGTATCGTACGGATTATCCCTGTTTCATACGGTATTCAACATCCTCAATGTATGTATTATGGTATGGTTTGTCAAATTCTATGTTTACGTTTGTTCGGCAGTTATCAAACCCAAAAACGTAGCCGAAGAAGAAGAATTCCAGCTTCGGTATATCCCTTCGGGAATGCTTTCCACATCCGAGCTATCGTTGATGCAGGCAAAGAAGGAGATAGCCGTTTATGGAGACCGGACCTATCGTATGCTTGGCATGGTGAAAGAGTTGTTCTATGAGAAAAACGAAGATAAGTTTCTTAAAATTTACAGCCGGATTGAAAAGTATGAAAGCATAAGCGACCGGATGGAAGTTGAAATAGCAAATTATCTTACCTTTGTAGCCGAAGGTCGTTTAAGTTCCGAAAGCAAGGAGGAGATCCGTATCATGCTTCGGGCTGTTACGGAGATTGAAAGTATAGCCGACTCGTGCAATAACCTGGCCCGTGCCATCAAACGACGCAATGAAGGGAAAGGCGAGTTCACCGAATCGTTGAACCATAATATGGACCAGATGTTTGCGATAGTAGATCAGGCTTTACAACAAATGAATGTGATCTTACATAAACCGGAAGCAGTTCATGATGACATCAATGTCTCTTATAACGTGGAGAATGAAATCAACAATTACCGGAACCAGCTAAAGATCAAGAATATGGAAGATGTTAACAACAAAGCCTATGATTACCAGGTTGGGGTATACTATATGGATATGGTAGCCGAATGTGAAAAACTGGGTGATTACGTTCTTAATGTTGTTCAGGCAGTTATAGAAAAGAAAATTTAAAGCTGTATTTAATCAGAAAAAGGCACAGCTTTCAGGGTTGTGCCTTTTTTTTCAACCACAAATAGACTAATGAATTTTTGAGTATTTATTTAATTGTAAAAACCATGATCAGAGTATTTTGTATTGTTATTTCGCTATGTATTTCCTGGGGATTGATTGCCCGGGATAAAAAAGAGTTTTTCCCAAAAAAGAATCTGACTACCGTTGGAGCCTACTATTATCCGGAACATTGGGATGAGAGTCAATGGGACCGCGATCTAAGGAAAATGTCTGAAATGGGATTTGAGTTTACCCATTTTGCCGAATTTGCATGGGCACAGCTCGAGCCCGAAGAAGGGAAGTACGATTTTGCATGGTTGGATAAGGCTATAGCTATCGCCGCTAAGCACAACCTGAAAGTTATATTGTGTACCTCCACCGCAACTCCACCGGTATGGTTGACACGTAAACATCCGGAAATCCTGATAAAAAATGAAAACGGAACGACGGTGGACCATGGGGCCCGTCAGCACGCCTCATTTTCAAGCACCTTCTACCGCCAGTATTCGCTTAAGATGATTGCTGAACTGGCTAAAAGGTATGGTAAAGACAGCCGGATTATGGGGTGGCAGCTTGACAATGAACCGGGTGTTCGTCAGGACTATAACACCGATGCGCTATTACGTTTCCGGTCATTTCTACGGAATAAATACAACAACCAGATCCAGGAGCTCAACAAGGCGTGGGGAACAGCTTTCTGGAGTCAGATTTACAGTTCATTTGATCAGATTAATTTCCCCCTTCCGTCAAATTGGGGACAAAATCCCCATCAAATGCTGGACTATAGAAGGTTTACCGCCTACGAATCGGCCTCTTTCCTTGATGAACAAGCTGCTGAAATCCGTAAATATAGTACTCCCGAACAATGGATCACCTCTAACTATATCCCGGATTATTGGGCTGGACACATAGGAAAATCCAAGTTGTTCGACTTTTACAGCTACACACGCTATATCGTTTCAGCGGGACTCGGAATCGGACAAAAGGGGTACCGTATTGGGGATCCGATGCTAATTCCCTTTGCCAACGACTACTTCCGTCCGATTGGTGGTATGTACGGTGTAATGGAACTTCAACCGGGTCAGGTAAACTGGGGTACAGTTAATCCGCAACCTTATCCGGGTGCTGTCCGATTGTGGTTATGGTCGGTTTTTGCCGGAGGAAGCGATTTTACGTGTACCTATCGTTTTCGCCAGCCAATCTATGGCGACGAACAGTATCATGCAGGAATTGTTGGGACTGACGGTGTCACACCTTCAAGAGGAGGATTGGAGTATCAGCAATTTATTACGGACATAGCCAAGCTTCGGAAACTATATAATCCCAAAGCTCAACTTCCGGCAGAATATACCAAACGAAAAACCGCTATCCTGCATAATGTAGACAACACATGGAGTATGAGTAAGCAAAAACAAACCGTCGAATGGAATACCGATAACCATATTCAGAAATACTATAAGCCATTAAAGAGCTTCGGCGCTCCGGTAGATGTGGTTAATGAAGAAGCCGACTGGAACAAATATCCGGTACTTATCGCCCCGGCTTATCAATTGGTAGACGATCAGCTGATCGAGAAGTGGACAAATTATGCCAAACAGGGCGGACATTTGGTATTGTCTTGCCGTAGTGGACAGAAAGACCGCTTCGACCGCTTGTTTGAAATGCCATTTGGCGGAAAGATGGTCAATCTGATCGGGGCAAAAATGGATTTCTTCGACTTGCTTGTACCTTCAGATCCAGGTGCTGTACAAATGAATGGAAAGAGCTATCCTTGGGTTAGCTGGGGAGAAGTGTTTACTCCCGATAGCCAAACCGAGGTATGGGGTACCTATGTGAACGATTTCTATGCAGGCAAAGCAGCGGTACTGCATCGCAAGTTAGGCAAAGGAAGTGTAACTTACATCGGAGTAGACAGCAGCGACGGATCTTTGGAAAAGGATGTCCTTAAACGCGTCTATGCTTTAAACGGGACTTCATTGATGGACCTGCCTCAGGGAGTATGGATGGAATACCGCGATGGATTCGGTATTGCTGTCAATTACGGACCCGAAGCATTCGATTTCCCTCTTAACAACAAAGCACGAATCGTGATTGGAGAAAAGAAGATTCCTCTTGCCGGCGTTTTAGTCTGGGAAGAATAATCTCATCTAACGTAAGAAAGACAACGGTCTGCCGGTCCATGCTCACAGAGCAGGCGGCAGACCGTTCACTTTTTAATAAAAATATGTACATTTGCCCAAAATGAACGCATGATGAAAGTATTAATAACAGGAGCAAGTGGTTTTATTGGCGGATTTCTGGTGGAAGAAGCACTACGCAGAGGATACGAAACCTGGGCAGGCATCCGTGCCTCCAGTAACAGGAAGCGATTACAGGACAGCCGTATCCGGTTTATCGATTTACGGTACGACGACCCCGCAAAGCTGACGGAACAACTTACCGAACACGTCCGCCTGTATGGAGCCTGGGATTATATTATTCACAATGCGGGATTAATTAAAACATTGAAAAAGGAGAACTTCTACAAGGTTAATGCCGAGCAGACCCGGATCTTTCTGCAATCCCTTCAAGCATCGGGATGTTCTCCCAAAAAATTTATTCTGATGAGCAGTCTCAGTAGTTTTGGCCCGGGCGACGAAAAAACGTTCACGCCAATCAAACAGACCGATCCGCAAAGGCCCAATACAGTCTATGGAAAAAGTAAAATGCTGGCAGAAAAGTATGTTCGCGAACAGACCGGGTTTCCATACGTGATACTTTATCCTACAGGAGTATACGGACCGGGCGAACGAGACTATTTCATGGAGATACAAAGTATCAAATCCGGAATAGATATGGCTGCCGGATTTACTCCACAGCAAATCACCTTCATCTATGTAAAAGACCTGGCCCGGGTTGCATTTCTGGCCATTGAAAACGAAAAGGCGGTAAACAAAGCCTATTTTGTGGCCGACGGCGATGTGCATACCGACGAGTCTTTTGCCCGCATGATTCAGGATATTCTGGGCAAAAAATGGGTATTACGCGGACGGCTTCCTCTTGGTATCGTTAAAATAGCCTGCTGGTGCTCGGAGATGATTGGCAAAATCATCGGTAAGGAGATGACGCTCAACACCGATAAATACATCATCCTGAAGCAGCGTAACTGGATTTGTGATATTACGCCACTGCAGGATGACTTGAACTTCAAAGCCTCTTATCCTTTACGAAAAGGGTTGGAAGAGAGCATTGACTGGTATCGTAAGGAGGGTTGGTTAAAGCATTAATCTACTTTTGTAACGCTTCCCGACCCCATGTTTTTACTTTCAATTTGTGAAGCTGTGCCTTTATAGCGGATTTTACCGCTTCCGGCTACAGACGACTTGATACTGTTCATTACAGTAGCATCCACCTTGCCACTTCCGGCAATGCTGGAACTCAGATCGTTTATTTCACAATCAAAGGCGTTTACCTCACCACTTCCGGCGATATCCAACACTAAAGCCTTTACTTTACCTGCAAGATTGATGGCTCCGGAACCTGCAATATCACCGTCCACTTCCGTTCCTGTCAGATATGTGGCGTTAAACTTTCCACTACCGGCCAAATCAATCTTCACCTTGTCTACAAACGCAGTATCTTGCAACAGGATATCTCCGCTACCGGCAACATCCACCTCCAGCTCATTGGATCTGAAAGGACCTGCTACTATAAACTTGCCACTTCCTGCCAGGTCGAGCTTACGTAATTCTTTCGAATTACTCTTGATCACAAACTGAGTAGGACGCAGATTCATTCCTCTGCGCAACGGTCTTATAATAAGCTTACTTCCTTCAACTTTCACCTCAAGGACCTCTTTTATATTCTTATCCACCGTTATTTCCAGCGATGGTAACGAATCCACTTGTTGGTAAGTAAAATCCAAATGACCCCCACTCACGGCAATCTCGGAATAATCTCCAATCGCTACCTGTTCTGTAACCAGATTTCCATCTCCCTGAATAACATGCATCGAACATCCGGTAGCAAGCAGCAGCGTAACAATCGCCGAAAAGAAAAATACTTTTGTTTTCATTTTAGTTCGTTTTGTAAATTTTTTCATTAATTAGCTTTACGAATAGATCCCGATCCTGAGGTATGAAAATCCACATCGGGAGCTCCTTTATATTGAATGTCGCCGCTTCCGGAAACAGACGCTTTAAGTTTATTGGAAGCCAGCACTTTCATATCGCCGCTACCAGACACAGCACAAGAAAGGTCGCCAACCCGGCATTCAAACGCATTGATATTTCCGCTTCCAGACACAGCAAAGTCTCCTACATTGGCTATACCACCCAGGTTGGCATTTCCGCTACCCGATATTTTGGTCTCCAATTGATTCGTTGAAATATTTTTAAGATAAAGATTCCCGCTGCCACTCACTTTGGCCGAGAATACCGAAGTTTTAATATTTTCGGATGCGCGTACAGAACCCGACCCTGAAACAGAAAGCAACAGCTTATCGGAATCCAAACGGCCTTCAATGCGAAAATCATAGCTTCCTCCCACCTTCACCTCTTGCAAGGAAGGCGAATGTCCACGTAACTCGAAGCGTGTAGGATTCACCTGGATATTCTTTTTGGTCTGTACAATCAGCTGACGGTTTTCAACCTTGATCTCAAGGTATTCGATCAGGTTTTCATCTAAAGTTACCTTAAGCGCAGCAGGCGCATCGGTCTGACTATAAATAAATACGGGCGTGGAACCGCTGTTTTTCTCTCCCGAGAACAATTTTTTAATACTCTCTCCTAAAGAAGAAGATACATTTCCTCCCAAACGAATGGATGAATAATCCGAGACTTTGATTTCCCTGGTAACTACAGAACCATTCCCTTTAATGTTTGCAGAGGCCCAACTGCTAAGGGAAGCCATCACCAGAACAACTACCCAGATAATTTTCTTATTACACATATCGTTGAATATTTATGGTTTCTATTTGTTGATAAGACGTACAATATACTTCAATGGTTACACAAAGAACAAAGTTTTTTACAAAAATAAAAAAAGCCCGCCTAACACAAAGTCAGGCAGGCAGTTCTTTTTGCTTTTCAACGAAACAGTCTCCCGACTCCTTCCCTGCAAAGACTTGTTAACCTTAGATCTAAAATACTATGAAAAAAACTCGTTGCAAATATAAAACGAACTCTTCCATATTCAATCAAGTATTAACACAATTAATTGTTATATTGTCATATAAATTCTTAAATTTGATGTAAATCAATTTTTTCGGCCCCAATATTGAACTGTTCAGGTATATTATTCAAGATACCAAACAACTCATCAATGGTTTCTGCCCGAAGCATGGCTATGCGTGTAGACTTAAAATCGGCTATTCCCTTAAAGAGGGGAGTCGCAGCCAAATGTCGCCTGATATGTAAAATACCGCGCCGCTCGTCCAACCGTTCTATACTTTGCATCACCTGTCTTTTCAGCACATCCAGGTACCATTCAAAAGATTCGGCAGGCAGTTTGCTCCCGGTTTCCATAAAATGCTTTACCTCTCTGAATATCCAGGGGCGGCCGATACTTCCACGGCCAATCATTACGGCATCCACACCATAGGTATCGAAACGTTCTTTACATATTTCCGGAGAGGTAACATCTCCGTTACCGATAATAGGAATATGCATACGGGGATTGTTCTTAACCTGACCGATTAATTCCCAATCGGCTTCACCGGTATACATCTGGCTACGTGTACGTCCATGAATGGTAAGAGCTGCAATACCGCAATCCTGCAGCTGTTCGGCAAGCTCAACAATCACCTTGCTGTCGTGGTCCCATCCCAGACGGGTCTTCACCGTTACCGGCAGATTCACCGCCTTAACAACCTCACGAGTTATTTCAAGCATCATCGGGATATTACGTAACATCCCGGAACCGGCTCCTTTACCTGCTACTTTCTTTACCGGACAACCAAAGTTTATGTCAATAATATTGGGCCCTGCCGTTTCGCAAATCTTAGCTGCTTCAACCATGGGTTCAACTTCCCTGCCATAAATCTGAATCGCCACGGGTCGTTCCTCATCAGATACTGTAAGCTTCTGATGGGTTTTAGATACGTTACGAATCAACGCATCACTGGAAACAAACTCTGTATAAACCATGTCGGCACCAAATTGCTTGCACATCAACCGAAATGCAATATCTGTAACATCTTCCATGGGAGCTAAAAAAACCGGACGTTCGCCTAAATCTATAGAACCAATTTTCATTATTGTAATGTATTATTAAAAAAAGAACAGAAAACATTCCGGATGTACTTCGTAGGGATACCCTGATCCAAACGATCCGTGTTCTCCGATAGATTGTATATTGGGGACAAAAGTACTGCTTTTCTTACAAGAAAGCAGTATATTTGCCACGTTATCAATTCTTAATGTTATGAAACGGCCACCCTGTTCATATCCACGTCAAGCACGAAAAAGGAAGCATGTTGCCGGATCAATCGTATATTGTCTATAATTAGTTTGTATAAATATCAGATATAATTTAATATAAACTCATGAGAAAGAACCGATTTTCGCTAGTATTGTTCATTTTCGGACTACTTACAATCGCCGCCGGTCAGGCGCAGAAACCCACATCTCAAACAACTATCCCCGCCAGCAATCCAAACATAGCCTATGTTGGCCGGGTAAGTTTCACCAACCCGGAGTCGCCCTGTTTTACCTATCCGGGGGTACAGATACGAGCCTGTTTTGAAGGAACTTCCATTGCAATGCGTGTCAAGCCAAATAGTGGTTACTTTATGGTTGAAATAGACAACCGCGAACCCTTCAAGGTTGCATCCCTCGAAAACGATTCAGTTGTACAGTTGGCCGACAACCTGGACGATATCCTGCATCAAATAACCATCACGCTTGCCTACGAAGGCTATCAGCGCAGACCCGAATTCAGGGGTTTCCTACTCGATGCAGGAAAAACCATCCCCCAATTGCCACTGCTTCCCAAAAGGAAGATCGAATTCATCGGCAATTCAATTACCTGTGGATACGGAACCGAAGTTACAGATCCTAACGCTCCCTTCAAGGACGAGACTGAAAATCATTACTACACCTATGCTGCCGCCACTGCCCGCGCATTAAATGCACAAAGTCTGGTTGTTGCCCGTTCGGGCATCGGAATCTACCGCAATTACAATGGTCCAAAGACGGGCAACAAAGATTGTATGCCAGCCATGTACACACAGACTTTGTTTACAGATACGACCGAGGTATGGGACTTCAGCCGGTATACCCCTGATGTGGTATGTGTTAATCTGGGAACAAACGACGTAAGCACCCAACCTTACGATACCGGTTTATTAGAGAAGGGATATCGTAATTTTCTTAAAACGCTTCGGGGCTACTATCCCAAAGCAAAGATTGTACTATTAAGTGGTTGCATGTTAAAAGGAAAACCGCTTGAAGATGTCCAGACTGCCCTGAACCGTGTTGCACGCGAAGCCAATGATGCAGGCGACAGCCAGGTATACCGGTTCGACCTTACTCCCGCCGACGGAAGTCTGGGTTACGGTGCAAGCTGGCATCCATCCAAGGCACAGCAGTACAAAGGGGCCGACGAGCTGGTTCCTTTCCTGCGTTCCATCACCGGATGGGAATATTAACCGATCGTTCGAATTTATGTATATTAAGAAGTTTTGGAATGGTTACAGGGCAAATTTATGTACCTTTGCACCCTGTAACCATTAAAACATCAAGAAGTTGAGCGAAAAAGAATTTGAAATAATGGCGCCTGTCGGTTCATACGAATCATTGATGGCTGCTATTCAGGGAGGTGCCGACTCTATCTATTTCGGTATCGAGGGACTGAACATGCGTTCACGTTCGTCCAACAATTTTACAACGGAAGATTTACACAAAATAGTCGCCATCTGCAAAGAGAACGGCATCAAAAGCTACCTGACCGTAAATACGGTTATCTACGGAGAGGATCTTTCATTAATGCGAACCATTATCGATGCCGCCAAGGAGGCAGATGTTTCGGCCATCATTGCCTCGGATGTAGCTCCCATGAGTTATGCCAGAAGCATCGGTGTGGAGGTACACCTATCCACACAGCTAAACATATCGAACGTTGAAGCTCTTAAGTTTTATGCGCTGTTTGCCGATGTGGTTGTTCTGGCCCGCGAACTGAATCTCGAACAAGTAAGTGAAATATTCAGACAGATACAGGAGCAACAGATTAAAGGTCCTAACGGCCAGCTCATACGGATCGAAATGTTTGCCCACGGAGCTCTTTGCATGGCTGTTTCCGGTAAATGCTATTTGAGCCTGCACGAGATGAATGCATCGGCCAACCGTGGAGCCTGTATGCAGATCTGTCGCCGTGGCTATACCGTGAAGGACAAGGAGAGCAACATCGAACTGGATATAGACAACCAGTACATCATGTCGCCCAAGGACCTGAAGACGATTCATTTCATGAATAAAATGATGGATGCAGGAGTGCGTGTATTCAAGATAGAAGGACGTGCTCGCGGACCCGAATATGTACGCACCGTGACTTCCTGCTACAAAGAGGCCGTAGTGGCCTATTGTAACGGAACATATACCGACGAAAAGATTGAGGCATGGGACGAGCGGTTACGTTCGGTATTCAACCGGGGCTTCTGGGACGGTTATTATCTGGGACAACGGTTGGGCGAATGGAGCAGCAAGTACGGATCCGGTTCTACCAAACGCAAAGTATATGTGGCTAAGGGGATCAAGTATTTCAGTTCTCTGGGCGTAGCCGAATTCGAAATGGAGTCGGGTTCACTCAAGGTAGGCGACGAAATCCTGATTACCGGTCCCACCACCGGAGCAGTGATGCAGACCATCGATGAGATTCGCGTAGAACTCAATCCGGTTCAGGAAACCGTAAAGGGCGAACGCTTCTCGTTCAAGGTAGGAGAAAAAGTACGTCCATCGGATCGTCTGTACAAGATGGTTCCGGTAGAACAGAAAAAAGAGTTAAAATAACAAACACTACTAAAATCAGATTCCTGCCCTTGTGCGGCAAGGATCTGATTTCTTATATATCCATAATCAGAACTTGTATAAGCAATGAAATCATACATCTTTAAACTATCGATGAAGGTACGCGATTACGAATGCGATCTTCAGGGTGTTGTAAACAATGCCAATTACCAGCATTACCTGGAACATACCCGTCATGAATTTCTCGAATCATTGGGCGAAAACTTTGGAGCCATGCATGATAAGGGCATAGACGCCTTTGTTTCCAGGGTGGATATCCAATACAAAACCCCTTTACGCAGCGGCGATACATTCACCTCCTGCCTAAACATCGTAAAAAACGGTCCCCGGTTACAATTCCTGCAAGACATTTACCGCGACAGCGACGGTGCGTTGGCAATTAAAGGCGTTGTTGAATCGGTGGTGGTAGACAACGGGCGGCTTACCCGGGGCGAATATTTCGACGACCTGTTACAACGGCATAATCTTCTTTAGTAAATCACATTATGAAATAACCATGACCGACAAACGAATTTACCAGATAGGACTTACGATGATTAACGGGGTGGGCGATATTCTTGCCCGCCATCTTTTGGAATCACTTGGAGACGAGGAGGCCATCTTTACTGAAAAGAAATCTCAACTCGAAAAAATAACAGGTATCGGTCCTACCCTGTCGACCGAGATTCTGCGCGCCGATGTACTGCAGAAAGCAGAAAAGGAGCTCACCTTTATTGAGAAAAACAAAATCGACTGCCATTTCTATACAGACAGTACCTACCCACACCGTCTGAAGCAGTGCGAAGACGCCCCCATCCTTTTTTATAGCAAAGGCAATATCAAACCGGATGTACAGAGGGTAATCAGCGTTGTGGGTACACGTAATGCCACTACATACGGCAAGGATCTCACTGAATCCTTAATCCGGGATCTGGCGTTACACTTTCCCGATCTTCTGGTGTTAAGCGGACTAGCCTACGGAATCGACATCTGTGCACATCGCAGCGCCCTGCAGAATCAATTGCCTACCATCGGGGTTTTGGCTCACGGACTTGACCGGATATATCCGGCCATACACCGCAACACCGCCGTTGAAATGTTGCAGCAAGGAGGATTAATAACCGACTTCCCCAGCGGAACAAATCCCGACAAACAGAATTTTATAAAAAGAAACCGTATCGTAGCGGGGCTATCAGATGCCTCCCTCGTAGTTGAATCGTCCAGTAAAGGCGGATCACTCATTACGGCAGACATCGCCTTCTCCTATGGCCGGGATGTTTATTGTTTTCCTGGAAGAGTGGCTGACGAGCAATCCAAAGGTTGCAACAAACTGATCCGTGAAAATAAGGCAGGACTAATCACCTGTGCCGCCGATCTGATTGCGGCCCTGCGCTGGGAAAGTAACGAATCCCCCTCAACCAATGTACAGCACAGCCTTGCATTTGAAGAAGAAAACGCCCATCCGATAGTCACACTTCTGAAGGAAAAAGGAGAGCAGCACGTAAATCAGATGGCCATCGCCCTGAATATTCCGATACGCAACCTAACCACACAGCTGTTTGAACTGGAGATGGAGGGAAAAATAAAAACCATGCCGGGGGGTATGTTCAGACTTGTAAGATGATTATAATAAAAAAAGGGAGATAGCTCCCCCTATAAACAATTAAAGGATGTCATCCCGACATCCCCTAACCAAACTTTGTTAACCTTAAATCTAATACTATTATGAAAAAACCACGATGCAAAGATACAGGCAAAAAGCCCTTTTGTCAAGTCTTTTTCAAATAAAACATGTTAAATAACATGCTCTGTTATGTCAAAAAGACTTAATCGAACCGAATTATATCACAAAATAGTCAAAATATATTAATTTTTGAATTTTATTAGTTATGTTTGTTACTCTATTGTACCATATCCCCACGAAAACAATTTAAGAATTTGATCAAAATGAAAAATCGAAGTTATTTAGTCTGGCTGTTGCTGCTGGGATTTATCCTTCCAATAACAGCCCAGCAACAAATGCAACCCCTTCCCATCGACCCTAAAGTACGTTATGGCAAACTGGCCAATGGACTGACCTATTACATCCGGCACAACGAACAACCCAAGGAAAGAGCCGATTTTTACATCGCCCAACGGGTTGGCTCCATGCAGGAAGAAGACAATCAGGCCGGACTGGCACACTTTCTTGAGCACATGGCCTTTAACGGAACCAAGAATTTTCCCGGGCATGGCATAGACGATTTTACTGAAAGTGTTGGAATACGCGGAGGCGAAAACCTCAACGCATATACTTCGTTCGACGAAACCGTTTATATGATTATGAACGCCCCGGTAAACCGCCGCGAAGTGGTAGACTCTTGCTTGTTGATCCTGCACGACTGGTCGGGATTCATTGCCTTGGAAGACTCCGCCATCGAGAAAGAACGCGGTGTAATTCGCGAAGAGTGGCGTACCCGTCAGGATGCCCAGGCTCGTCTGTGGGAGCAACAGTTACCCAAAATGTTTCCCGGTAGCCGGTATGCCAACCGCATGCCCATCGGCTCCATCGACGTAATCAATAATTTTAAGTACGATGAAATACGTGCCTATTACAAAAAATGGTACCGTCCGGATCTGCAAGCAGTAATTATCGTAGGTGATATAGATGTAGACCAGGTTGAGAACAGCCTGAAACAGATGTTTACCGATATCCCCAAACCGGTTAATCCCGCCGAACGCGTCTTGCACCAGGTGCCGGATAACGATCTTCCGCTGGTTTCGGTGGCAACGGATAAAGAGGCATCCAACACCATCCTGTACCTCTTCTACAAACACGACAAGCTTCCCCGCGACCTTTACGCAACGCCCATGGGCCTTGTGATGGATTACATCCGCAATGTAGCCAGCAGTATGATGAACGACCGGTTCAACGAGCTGCTTCAGAAAGGGAACCCTCCCTTTGTGGATGCCCAGGCTTCCGACGGCGAATATATGATAGCCAAATCTAAAGACGCGTGGACAGTTGCCTGCCTGGCCAAGGAAGACCACATAAACGAAGCCCTTACGACCATGGTGGTGGAAACACAGCGACTCAAGAAATTCGGCTTCACAGCATCCGAATACGAACGGGCACGCATCAATGTGCTTAAGAACTACGAAACACATTTCAACGAACGCGATAAGCAGAAAAACGATGCCTACACCAACGAATATGTTACTCACTTTACCGATGGAGGATATATTCCGGGTATCGAGACCGAGTATGCGCTGATTAACCAGATTGCACCGGGTATACCTGTTGAGCAGATAAACCAGTATATACAGGACATGATTGGCGATAAAAATATCGTTATCTCTCTTACAGGTCCCGAAAAAGCCGGACTCACCTACCCCTCCGAAGACGATCTGCTGCGTACCTTTATGAAAGCCCAGAAGCAAGAGGTTGAAGCGTACAAGGAAACTGTCTCAAACGAACCTCTTATTGCCAGAGAACCTACTCCTGGAACCATTCTGAAAGAAGAGAAAGACCCCTTGTTCGGAACAACCGTTCTTACCCTTGGAAATGGGGTTAAGGTAGTTGTGAAACCTACTGAACTGAAAAAAGATGAGGTATTGATGACCGCCACCAGTCCGGGTGGTAGTTCACTGTTTGGCAAAGAAGATGCAGCCAACCTGAAACTTTTTAACGATGTGATTGGATTGGGCGGTTTGGGCAACTTCAGTGCAGTGGATCTTCCCAAAGTCCTTGCCGGAAAGAAAGCCTCTGTATCAGCAAGTCTGGGTATGGATAACGAAAGTCTGAACGGACAATCAACTCCGGCCGACCTAAAAACACTCTTCCAGCTGATCTATCTTCAGTTTACAGCACTGCGCCCCGATACCGAAGCCTATACATCTTTTGAGGGACGTACCAAAGCTCAGTTAAAAAACTACGAACTCAATCCGATGGTTGCCTTCAGCGACACCATAACCAAGGAAATTTACAATAATAATCCAAGGACGGTGCGACTAAAAGAGAGTGATTTTGAGAAGATAAGCTACCAACGCATCCTTGATATGTATAAGGAACGCTTTGCCGATGCATCCGACTTTACCTTCACCTTTGTGGGTAATATAAATCAAGACAGCCTCAAGCTATATGCCAAACAATATCTGGCCACCCTTCCCTCCCTCAAAAGAGTGGAAAAAGGAAATGTAAACGAGGTACCGGCTATACGTAAAGGCTCGGCAGTGAACCATTTTGCCCGTTCACTTCAAACTCCCAAGGCTTCGGTAGTGAACTTTTTCAGCGGCGAATTGCCTTATACCCTCGAAAACCGGCTTACACTTACCATGTTCAAGCAGATTCTTGATCTGGTGTACATGGAGAAGGTACGCGAAGATGAAGGAGGAACCTACGGAGTGCAGACTTCGGCTCAAATTTCGAGCTTCCCCGAAGGACGCACCGTTTTGCAGACCTATTTCGATACAGATCCTGCCAAACGTGCCCAGATGAACTCCATCGTACACAATGAGCTGAAAAGAATAGCGGAAACTGGTCCTCGTCCGGAAGATTTCAATAAGACGAAGGAAAACCTGCTAAAGAAACATGCCGAAGCATTGCAGGAAAACAGCTATTGGTTAAATACGATCGACACCTATTACTTTAAGAAACGTGACGATCACAGCACCTATGATGCTACATTGAATGCGATCACCCCTGCAAGTATTCAGAACCTGGCCAAGTCTCTGTTAAAACAAGGCAACACCGTCGAAGTGGTTATGGAACCCTCGCACTAAGGTAAGGCACCCCATACAAAAAGAGCAAATGGTTTTCCATTTGCTCTTTTTATTTTATCCACGATGTTCAAATAAATACTATTGCCCGGTTGTATAGAACAAGCCGGCCTCCGGACCAAGCGGCAATGCCAGCCATATCCAGACAATCATCAAAGCAGTCCACACCACGAAGAAAGCAAACGAATAAGGCAGCATAGTTGCCATCAATGTACCTATACCCGCCTTTGGTTCGTATTTCTGGTAATACACTATGATCAAAGCAAAGAAACTCATCATCGGCGAGATTATATTAGTTACACTATCCCCTATTCTGAAAACTGCCTGAGACAGTTCGGGGGAATAACCCAACAGCATAAAAATAGGAATAAACACGGGTCCCATGATAGCCCACTTGGCCGATGCACTCCCCATAAACATATTTATAAAACCAGACAGTATCACAAACAGTACTACCAACGGAATAATACCCATATCCACAGCCTGCAACCAGGCAGCCCCCTTCAGGGCAATCAGCAATCCCAGGTTACTCCATTTGAACCAGGCTACAAACTGAGCAGCAAAAAAGACCAGTACAAGAAAAGAGACCAATCCCTTAAAGCTGTGATTCATTCCGGCTATCACATCCTCGTGCTTTTTAAAAGTGCCGGCCACATAGCCATACACGATACCACAGGCAGCGGTAAGGATAAACAAGAACGATATGAATCCCTTCAGAACCGGCGAATGCAGTACCTGATTATCGGCTCCACGCAAGAACCCATGGTCGGGCACCAATCCCCAAACAACTACTCCCATAAAAAGTGCCAATGTAATTCCCGCCCAACGCAGACCGCTTTTCTCTCTTGCAGTCAGATCGGTAATCTCCTCCTTGGGTACATCCCCGGAATAATGGCCCAATCTCGGTTCCACAAACCGTTTGGTAACCCAGGTACCTGTAACAGCAATCACGATGGTAGACACAGCCATAAAATAGTAATTGGCCGTGGGCATTACATAATAATCAGGATCCAGGATACGGGCCGCTTCGGTGGATAATCCCGCTAATAGAGGATCGATAGTGCCGATAATCAGGTTGGCACTGAATCCACCGCTAACACCGGCAAAAGCTGCAGACATACCGGCGATGGGATGTCTGCCCAAGGAATGAAAAATCACACCGGCCAATGGAATTATCAGGATATATCCTAAGTCGGAAGCCACATTTGAAAGAATTCCGGTTAGCACCACCATAAATGTAATCGAACTTTTGGGAGCCTTAATCAGCAATGCATTGATAGCCGCCCGGATTAATCCGCTGCTCTCGGCCACTCCGATTCCCAACATGGCAACCATTACAATACCCAACGGAGCAAATCCTGTATAGTTGTCAACCATATCCAGCAATATGCGGTGAAGCCCCTCCTTTGAAAGAAGATTAACTACCGCAACCAACTCACCGGTAGCCGGATGGATACCATTCCAACCCAACCAATGTCCCACACCCGAAAACACCAACGTAAATCCAGCAAACAACCCGAACAATGCCGCAGGATGAGGTAACGCATTTCCAACCCTCTCCACCATATGCATCAGGTTAAGGTTATAAATTTTTTTGTCAAAAAATTTCATCATTCTATTCATATATTTTGGAAGCAGATTATTCAAAAAGACAGGATCCGTAACAAACCGGATACATTATGTAACAAATTACGCCCCTTCTGAACAAATATACAATAAAACCCTTAAACTTCAAACATACAAGCAGATAACAGCTTTGCCAGATGAGATAAAATAAATTTTAATGACAAAAAGTAAGTGCCGTCTCGAAAACTTACTATTTAATATACAAAAATAGTCTGTGAAATACTGAATTTAATTCAAACACTTCACAGACTATATAGATGGGAATAATACAGGTTGCACTATTTGACTACAACATTCTCTGCCTGAATATACATATCAGGCAGGTCCTTACTGAAAAATGATATCGGGCTATTGTAAAATTTAATAAAGTCAGACTCGGATGGATGACCTTTAAATACCGAAAAATAGTGAGTTCCTTCTTCCTGAGGATCGTATTTGTTACGCCACGTTACAATTAGACTGACGAATCGACCCGTTGCCGGAGTAAGAATCTGTTTCGTCCAGAAATCTTTGTCCGTAAATGCTTCAACTCCTGTTTCAGTAACGCCACATGGCTTCATTTTTTCTTTCGAGATAGCAGCAATCGATTTCAGATTAGTCGAAAATGTACTCGGATTTAAGCCATGATAGCAGTCCATTCCGATAAAATCGACGTAATCATCTCCTGGCCAGCGAAACAAAAAATCATCTTTTGTCTTAGGCACATCCATTTGGGGAGAGATGGCATAAATAAACTGATGAACCCCCTTTACATCTCTAAGATAAGTCACAGTAAATCGCCACAAATCGATAAACTCCTTTTCAGTAGTGCACATTTGCCCCCACCATGACCAAGTTTGAGTATGTTCGTGAAAAGGTCTGAAAATCACGGGAATCTGATTTCCTTTGCTATCTTTAAGATCTAAAGCAAATTTAGCCAATCGGTCAAGCCATACTTTAAACTTTAAATTTGTTTGGCTTCCGTCTTTCAAAATTTCTTTTACTACGTTTATATTTGAATTATCCCATGAATCTCCACCTGTAAGCGGGTTATTCAAATGGCAGCATGCAGTAATAACCTCTCCTCTTTCACGAGCTTCAATAATACATCTTCTTCGTATATCATTAGAATTACTCGCCAGAGAACGATCATCCATAATTTCTGCGAAATCAACACTAAAAACTGCCGGATAATCTCCACAAACATCTTTTGTATCCGAACCGCCTGGAACATTAAACCACTTGCGACCGTAAAAAAGATCATCATGATGCCCAAACATAAAACCTTTAGATTGAATAGCCCATAATTGTGAATATAAAGCCTTTGTTTGGTCTGTAGACTTTTTATCCACAATACTAAGCTCCACTGTCGTTACAGGATCAGGATCCGGCTGTACGGGCTTATCTATGGGATTATCCGTATCACAAGCACCAAACAGCATCATAGCACTAAGAATTAATACATTCATTTTAATCATATTATTGGTGGTTCATATCCGTAATTAATACAAAACTCCGGGCCTTTAGGGTGGCTTTATAAGAATGGTCTATTTTTAGATCTGAAATAGCAGGGACAGGAAATCCATCACTGTCTTTCTGCATATTGTTTTCCTGATATAAATATAGATCTGCTTGCTTCATTTCAAAGGGCAATGAAATAGTAACAACTTTATCCTTATCCCCTACATTTACCAAGGCCACCACATGTTTATCGTTATGTCTTGCAGCAACCGTGTAGATATCTTTATCCGCAGTATCAACTTTACTCTTTAAAATATCGGATCCGGGTTGGAAATAACGACACATCAGAGACCATGTATAGAACCAGGGACGAATTTGCTCCTCCTCAGGCTTGTTGAATACCTCTTTACCAAGGATATTCCACATACCCCAGATCTTGATATCTTCAGGCTTTCCTGAATCACCATTGCTGTGCATTGCATCATCCAGCATCCATGCAGCCATTCCAGAATAGCCGGCATTCATCACTTCCATACAGAGCAAAGGCATATCCAACCCATAGAAATAATCATAACAAAGCATATTACAATCACTTCCTTTTGTATAAGGATGACCAATGAGTCTTCTATTATATTCGGCCATCAATAAAGAATCCGGCTCCCTCCAATATTTATAACCAGCCTCGCCAAGTATTATTTTTTTTCCTTCAGGAATATGTTTCTTATATTTATTGAGGATAGAAGGATATTCACCCTGACGAACTTGATTTTGTCCCGGATATGCATGAATATCATAGATTCCAATCAAAGAATCTACATCCATCACAGATTGACTGATCCATTTTTCAGAATCATATTCTGAATTGGGATTCGCGTAGTCTGCAACAATATCCGGACCTGCCAACTTAACCTTATCGGAAAGACCTGGATATTCTTTCATTTTTTTATCAAAACGGGTCAACATCTCCTTCCACAATAAATAATCGCCATTTGGAGAAGCCCAATCACCGTCCGGTTCATTGAAAATTACAAAATACTTAATACAAGTGAAACCCAGATCGTTTACTAAATAATTTAAATAATCTACCGACATATCTACCCATTTCTGGTCCTGTTTCATGTCCCAGGAAGGAGGATTGTATTCTCCAAAAATGACATTGATATTTCTTTCAGTACAATATTTGAGTAGCTTCGATATAGATTCAATATTTCTATTCTTATCGTATGTACCAGCTGCAGCATCGTAATATCTGTAAGGACTATTAATCATACACCGCACATAGCCCATCTTCATATAATCAAGCCGTTTAAAAAGAGTTTGCCAATCCTCCTCCGAAACCGTAGCTCCCCACGATTCTGCCTCATCATACGGATCCCATTCTGCTCCATTCCCAATATATCCTGCATTTATTACTTCAGGATAAATGGTTATCTGTACCTCATCTTCTTGTTTACAGGCAACTAACATCAGAAATGCAGAAGCAATCAATGTCAATGTAGTTATTCGCATCATTTATATATTTATTGGATTTATATTTATAAACAACAATAAGTCGGTTGATTACAAAAAACCAACCGACTTACGGAATCATTTATCGTTTAACAACGGATATCCAGTATCTACGAGCTTTCTTAGCAAATTTATCATAATCACTGTAAATTGCCGACCAATCATCTGTTCCATTTAGATTGAAAGCAAATGCATTGTTCTGAACAGTCATTGAAAGTCCGTTTCCTAAATCTTCCTTTCCAGCTCCGACCAACGATCCGGTTGTTACTTTTCCATTTGCATCAGTAAAAGTAATGGTTCCTGCTGAATAATTACGAACCCACGTGCTTTTCCCTTCAGGAATTTGACGATAAAACTTTTTCAAATCAAGAGGTACACCGGGATTCTCTTTATTCATGCTTCCTGCAAAAATAAAATCAGCATATTTTCCATCAGCTCCTGCATCGTTGATACAAATACCAGAAGTATTTCCATCGTCTGTAATATCGGTCATTGTAAAGGTGAGTGTATTATCACATTCCTTATCAGGACCAACCGTTTCAGACCAACACCATGATTTTGAAGCTAACTGCAGAACCGCTCCACCGCCATATTCAGGGCCGGTACCGCCATATACTGTTAGATCCTTGACCTCCCATACTCCCACTAAAGATTCTGTAAATTCATTTACATGAATCTTATATTCTCTGGTTTCACCTGTAGCTGAAGTAACCAAAAATGAAGCTGTGCGCGATTCATTCTCGAAATTAAGCGCATCTCCAACAGAAATGGATGCGTTAGCCTGATAAGACATCTCTATGTCTGCCAACTTAACTTGCGACAAATCAGGAATAGCTGCCACATTGATTGACAATGTAATATCGCCTGTAGATGCACTGGTCGTTTCGATAGTTGCAACCCCTACCTGATTTTCAAATTTAATATTAAGAACTTTTCTTTCATGATTCCAACCACCTGCATTTACATCATCAAGTGGATCTTTAACACAAGACAATTGTGCTAAAAGGATAAACACAAATAATAAATATTTTGTAAGTTTCATACTTTCTAGATTATTAAGATTATCGGATGCTTCCATTCAAATTAATTTCTGCTTGAGGAATCGGATAAAAGGTTACACGATCTTCTGAAAGACCTGCAGCCTGTGGAACATCACTGATGATCCGGTTCCAACGGCGTAAATCATACATATGATCCCCTTCAAAGGCCAATTCGAACGTACGCTCTTTAAACACTTCTTTTCTGAAAGCCTCTTTAGTCAGATTCGGATTCAGAGTTCCTAAACCAGCACGTTGACGGATAAAATTAACAAGTGAATATGATTCAGGTGTCGGTCCGGCAGCTTCAGCATAAATCAATGCGACATCCGAGAATCTGATTAAAAACGGACGGGTACTTGTTTTGTCAGCATCGAATTTCGGATCTATAAACTTACGACAGAACGGATATGGGATCTTACCCGGATATTCAGCCTTCAAAGTACCGTCAGAGCTGTAGACCTTGCTCACGATAAGATCCGTTTTACGCTTATCATTCGGATCAAAACTATTATAAAAGCTAATTTCGGTTCTATATTCACCCCAACCGTCATGTGTTGGAATGTATGCATTAGTATCCCCTTGCTTCAGATATAAAGTTGCACCGTCAATGTAAGGAATAAACATTTTCGAGATTTTCGAATATTCGCCTTCCGTAGAACCGGAACGATCCATAGCCATTATAAAAATATGCTCCGGACCTCTGGGTTTTTCTACATCATAAATATCAAGTAAAGAATTATCGAATTTATAGACAGACTGTTTATGGATCACTTCTCCGGCATAATATGCAGCACTATCATACATTAATGTTACATCTCGCTTCATGTCTTTATAAAGTGATACATTATGCTCTTTTGCCGATGCAATATACAGATATGCCTTTGCAGCCAATGCCTGAGCGGCCACTTTGTCTGCACGGCCGATCTTGGGAGCATCATATACGTCCAACAGCTCAGAAGCCTTCCTGCAATCAGACAATATAAGATCATATAACGTATCCATGTCCGGAGCAAGAGGGGATGCTGTCTGATCCAACGTCTCTACCACAGATTCGTGCAAAGGAACTAATCCGAAGTTACGTACCAGATTAAAATAGTTCCATGCTCTCAGGAAATAGGCTTCTCCAAGATATTGGTCTTTTAAATTCTGATTAAAATCACACTCCGGAATCTTTTTAATAATGGCATTAGCTCTGTTTATAGAGATAAATCCATACTTAAAAAAGTTTTCTAAAGTTCCATTTGTCTTAAAATTATCAACTTTCCAATTATTCAGATCTTGATTATCTGCACTCGCATCCGACTTCGTAGTTGTATTTTCACTAGCGATATCTCCCAGGAAGAAAATTGATCTCGAATATTCAAGATAAGTCAATGTTCCGTAAGCATAGGCAACTGCCGCCTCTGCATCGCCTGCCGTCTTATAGAAATTATCTTCGGAATAGAATCCATATGGCTCTTCATCCAAGCTACATGATCCAAATAATAAAATGCTAGATAATGCTATATATTTTAATTTGATTTTCATAATTATTTAATTGTTTAAAAGGTTAAATCAATACCTAAAGTCCACTTTCTTAATCTAGGATATCCTCCGCTGTACACGCCGTTCAGACCAACCTCTGGATCATATCCTTTAAATTTAGTAAACGTATATAGATTTGATGTGTTTATATATAAACGAGCCTTTGATAAAATTGATTTTTTAGAAAAATCAAATGTATATCCCAAATTTAAGTTCTGAACTCTGAGGAATGAACCATCTTCAAGCCACCAATCAGAAATTTTAACTTGTCTACCTTCTCTTAGACTTGGATATTCATTCGTAGGATTATCGTTCGTCCAACGGAATGGCTGGTTGCTAGGCTGGTTAAATGCCTGTGTGTTCAATACATCCTGTCCGAATACTCCATTAAAGAATATATTTACATCAAATTTTTTCCAGGCTATATTTAGATTCAAACTTGCAGTAAAATCAGGATTCGGATCACCAATAATAGTTTTATCCTTTTCATTTATTTCACTATCTCCATTCAAATCGAGGTATTTATACTCTCCTGGATTTGCATTATCTCCAGACAATCCAGCAGAGACTCCCTCTTCCAATGTCTGAATAATTCCATTTGTTCTGTATCCGTAAAAAACATTTACAGGTTGTCCGATTGCAAGAATATTTGTGTAATCACGATACTGTTCTAAACTATTACCTACATATTCAAATAAATTACCTGTCATTGGATCAGTGATAAGTCCGGATTCCAGCGTATTTCCCAAGTCTTTTACTTTATTTCTGTTATGAGAATAGATAAGAGTTCCCCCTACATTCCAATCTTTTGTATTAATAACGTCTGCATCGATAGAAACTTCATATCCTCTATTTTGGATTTTACCGTCATTAACCCACATTTTATCATAACCCGAAGAAAGAGCCAGATTACGTTCACGCAACAAATCACGAGTCTGCTTGTCATAATAGTCGAATGTAACTCGTAACTTTCTGTCAAGGAAAGCCATATCTAAACCTAAGTCGGCTTGAGCAGTCGTCTCCCATTTTAAATTTGGATTAGGGATACCACTCCATACTCTATAAATCCAACCCGGGCCCGTCCATCCCGAAACATATCCAGGACCAATTGTTGTTACCCAATTTCCATCATTATAATACTTCCCAGTACCATATCTGCTTAATGTCTGATATGAACTAATACCCTGGTTTCCTGAAATACCATAACTAAAACGAGGCTTTAATTCATCAAAAACATTAAGGTCCTTGATAAATCCTTCTTCATGGGCTTTCCAGCTTATTGCTCCAGAAGGGAATGTTGCCCATTTGTTATTTTTCCCAAATTTTGAGGATCCATCTGCACGGGCAGTCAATGTTACCAGATACTTATTGGCATACGTATAGTTCAAACGGAACATTCCGGATTTCAATTTAGATTCGGCATAACCATTCGACAACTCATTCTTCTCAGGATTACCCGCACTCATGTTCTCGTTACCTAAAGATTCATTTACAAAATCTTTTGCAACCAGACCTGAGCTTCTGGACATCGAATATTCGAACGAATAGCCGGCCATAATACCTATATCATGTTTATCGAACGATTTTTGGAAGTTAGCAAATGTTTCAGAAACCAGGTTATTTCCTTCCCAGTTGTTAATGCTGGCAAGACCGTTGCTAAACTGTCCACCTTCTGTATAAACTTTGGGTTGATAGCTATCGCTCGTCGATTTTCCGAATTTATAGTTCAATTGTGTAGTCAGCTTCAAATAAGGAAGAATCTGCCACTCCAATGCTGCAGAAGAAATTAAATCCAAAGTTTTACTTTTATTCATCTGATTGTCGCTGATTGCGATAGGATGACTAAAGTCATTTGCATTCGTTAGGTAATATTCTCCCTTTTCATCATACACCGGGAAAATAGGATTACGCCAATAGGCAAGTCCCCCGTTCGAATTTCTACTTCCTGCAGAAAGAATATTAGAGAACCTGATTTTGAAATTATCATAGATATTATGATCAACACTTAAGTTGTACCCTCCCTTTTTATAATCATCTTTTATATACATCCCTTTATCTGTGTAATAATTTGCACTCAGATTAAAAGATGTTTTTTCGTTTGAACTAGAAACAGATACAGTAGTATTATTCGAAATCGGATTACTTCTAAACACTAAATCATCCCATCGGGTATTTGTATTCCATGTAGATTGAAGCTCTTGAACAGAAGGATAATAAATACCTGTTGAACTTACTTCTCCAATATAAAGCGGACTAAAACCTCCATTAAGTCTGCTTTCATTACTCAGGGATGCCATCAATACAGGATTTCTCCACAAATCTAATTCTGAAGTGAATTCAGACATTGTTATTTGTTGTCTAACTGTAACATTAGACGTTCCAGATTTGGCTTTCTTTGTTGTGATCATAATGACCCCGTTCGCGCCTCTTGAACCATAAATTGCAGAAGCTGATGCATCCTTAAGAATCTCCATGCTTACAATATCAGCCGGATTGATTTGCTTCATATCTCCTGCATCGCCAAGAGGAAAGCCATCAACAACTACCAAAGGAGCGTTTGATCCACGAAGTGAACTTCCCCCTCTGATTCGTACAGTAGCACCGGCTCCAGGATCTTGTGATGAGTTTACTACTTGTAAACCGGCTGCACGCCCTTGAAGTAAACCGTCCACCGAATTCGCTGGAATAGCTTTCAACGCATCCGTTTTAACAGATGCTACTGCTCCTGTTACATCACTCTTCTTAACACTTCCATAACCAACAACAACAACCTGTTCCAGCAGTACTGATGATTCATTTAAGGAGACATTTATGACAGTCTTCCCTGCTACAGGAACATCTTTGCTTTCCATCCCCACATAAGAAAACTCTAAAATACCATTTTTAGGTACATCTCTTAATTCATATTTACCATCAACACCAGTTACTGAACCGATAGATTGGCCTTTCACTTTCACTGTTGCACCAATCATTAATTCTCCATGAGCATCCTTAATTACTCCAGTAATCGTAATTCGATCCGATTGCTGTGGATTAGCCGCAATAATTGCAGGAGTGCTGGAAAAAAACAAACACATTATCAATACTACAAATGACAACATGGAATACATACTACGTTTCCGTTTTCTTTTCATATTATTAGAAATTAAGAAATTTAAAAAAAATACTTTTCACACCCACTTTGTGCACAAAGCAGTGTATTAAAAGAGATTACAAATATATGGTGAGCTAAAACAGTAAAGTTTATAATCTTTGCTCAAGTATTATACTTTTTTGAATAGTATATATAAATAATAATGAGCAATATTATGCTAAAATTATAATTGGCACTCCGATAGTAGGTAATTCAATAATTCATCTAATTTGCATGTCGCCACACAAACATATTTGTCGGCACTTCCATAATAAACAAATAACGTGTTATCAACAATAACATTTCCGGTAGGGAATACACAACCGTTATAATAACCGGATGTCTCATGTTCAAATTCAGGCTCCAAGATACAATTAGGTGTTCTTGCAATAATCCGTAATGGATTTTCAAGATCAAGAAGTAAAGCTCCTACTCTGTAATAGCCTTTTCCTCCATGTTCCACGCCATGGTATAGCACTAACCAACCTTTATCAGTCTTCAAGGGGGGTGTACTTCCTCCAATTTTTTCTTCCCACGATCCTTTTATCCCCGAAATAAGCAAGTGACTTTTTTTATCTTCCCAATTCAGTATATCGTCAGAAAATTTTACCCATATAGACGGGAATTCCACTCCATAATCATCTCCAACAAATTGTTTGGGCCTGTGAAGCATTACAAACTGGCCGTTAATCTTTTCGGGGAAAAGGATAACATCTCTATCATCCAATATAGGAGAAGTTACTCTTCCTAATCTCCTAAAAGATTTAAAATCGGAAGTAACGGCCAGTCCAGTATTTCCCAAGTTCTTCGATATTGCAGCTGGTGCATACTTGCCACAAGAAGGAAGAAGAATTTCGTCGTGTGCAAACTTCCAATATTGTCCTGGGCTGTAAGGTCTGTAGGCGTATGTAATATAATATTCGGAGTCAAACTTAACAATCCTTGGGTCTTCAACACATCCTGCATCCGGACCATCTAAACTTGGACCAAAAACAGGAGTATTGCTCATCCTTTCAAAATGATAACCATCCCGACTTGTAGCCAAACCTAAACGAATTATATGTTCCGGATCATCCCCTGCAGCTCTGTAAAGCATATAAAAAATACCATTATCAAAATAAACTCCAGGATTGCAAGTAACCAAACATTCCCAATCATTTATCTCTAAAGGAGAAAGAATAGGATTACTTTCGAATTTTTTTAACTTCATATATATTAATTTAATTAGTACATCAACTAAAAACAATCCAAATTAAAGCACTTAAAATCAGTAGGACTAATGACCAGAATAAATAATTCTTATGCCACGATTCAGATTTTAATTCTGTTATTTCTGATTTAATATCATTTATTGAAAAAGTAGTATTTGTAAGTTTCTCGTTTGCTGGTTTAGAGAACATTAGACTGGTCACATAGATAACAATCATGCTAAATACCAATAAAAAAGGTACTATCAGCAAGAAATGCAAGTCACCAAAAATGAATGGTTTGAAGAACAAAAGAAGTACAGCAATAAACAATCCTGTAATTAATCCTATAAAAGCACCAGTACCATTTACTCGCTTATTGAAAATACCCATTATAAAGGCTCCTACTATTGGGGGAGCAATATAGGAGAGCATCTCTTGATAATATTTTAATAGAGAACCGAATTGACCAATATTAGGAGCCCAGATCGCAGCTACAAGAATCGCTATACATGAGGAAATTTTTCCAACCTTTACCAGTCGTGCAGAATCCTTATTTTTTGAGAACTGTGCATAAAAATCCATTGTAAATAAAGTAGATGTTGAATTCATTATCGCACTAAGAGTAGATGTCAAAGCAGACAACAGTGCAGCAAACATAATACCTAACAGTCCAACCGGCATTAATTGCAGTACCATAGTGGGATACACCATATCTGGTTTTTCCAGACCTGGGAATAGATTTTTAGCAATTATTCCGGGCAATACGATGATAAACAGGGTCGACATTGTTAAAAATCCAGTGAACAAAACTCCCTTTCGTCCTTCTTCCACCGATTTGGCACTTAACACCCGTTGAACAAGCGTCTGATTATTAGCCCAGAAATAAATACCAAGTACAGGCATTCCCACAATCAGTCCCAGCCATGGAGTAGCAGTATCGGTGAGTGGCCTGATTAACTTTGTCAGAATATCGTCACTAGCAAAAAGATTATAAAAATAATCGCCACCGTTATTGAAACAGATCACTGTCAGAATAACTGAGCCCAGTATCAATATTACTGCTTGAATCAATTCTGCATTAATTGCCGAGGATAGGCCACCTGGAATTGTATAGGAGGCTGCAATAATAGCAAATATGATTATAATAAGCTGTAAATCAGCTTCTGGAACTATTAGTTTAATAATTAGAGCGGCAGCATATAGAGCACCTGCGGCATCTAAAAATATGTTTCCTATTATACATATTGCTGAAAAATAATATCTTGACCGATGATCGAATCGTTTTTCAAGAAATTCAGGGATTGTAAAAACAGCTGATTTTAGATAAAGAGGCAACAAAAAAATAGCAAAAAACACCATCACAATTATCCCTGTAAGATTATAGTTAAAAACTGCAATCCCTGTGTGGTATGCATCTCCAGATTGCCCAATCAATGTTGTACTCGAAATACTGGCTGCAAAAAGAGATAAGCCTACAACCTTCCACGACATGGATCTACCTGCCAGAAAGTAAGATTGAGAGTCTGAGCTTTTTCCATTTTTTAACCCCCACCATATTATCAGGAGCAAATAAATAAAAACAATACTTAAATCCAACACGCTTATTGTGAATGTCTCCATTATACTTATTTTTAAGATTAAATTCGTTGGCAAAAGTAAGGGTATTCAATTTAAGTAATTTATATTATTCTGTTTTATGATTATACTTTTTTGAATAATAGTATTCAATATCAGAATAAATAATAGTTTTGCAAAAAGAAACTTTAAATGTATTATGAAAGACATACAAAAAGAAATTACTCCTATTTCTATGGACGATCTTTTTATAGTTTTAGATCATCCAAGTGCAAAATTCGATTATCCGGTCCATTATCACTCAGATTATGAGATCAATTTAGTTATAGACTCATGCGGTAAGCGAATTGTGGGTGATTCTATAGAATATTTTGATTCATTAGATCTCATAATGATTGGACCAAATCTTCCTCATGCCTGGAATGGGGAAATAGTTGAAGGGAATCATGTGATCACTATTCAATTTTCTGATAAATTATTGGACTTTCCAATACTCGAAAAGCGTTTGTTTAGCCAGATAAAACAATTACTTTTAGAATCTCAAAGGGGTATTGTTTTTTCAGAACAAACACAACAATTTATCAAAGAAAAAATACTTAGACTTACTAAGATGCAAGGATTTCATACAGTCCTGGAGTTTTTATCTATTTTACATGAGCTGTCCATTGCTGATCGACGTATTCTCGTTAGCAACCAATACGACACTAAAGATACGATACGAGCATCAAAAAGTCGAAGAATTGCGAAGGTTTGTGAATTCATCGAAAACAACTTTGAAGAACCAATAAAATTAAAAGATGCGGCCGATCTCGTAAATATGTCTGAATCGGCATTCAGCCATTTTTTTAAAAAGAAGACAAACAATAATTTTATAGACTATGTTACAAATCTTCGGATAGCCAGAGCATGTCAAATGCTTACAGAAACAACTCATACTGTTGCAGAAATTTGCTACTCATGTGGATTCAACAATCAATCTAATTTCATTAGAATATTTAAAAACAAAAAAGGTAGTTCTCCAAATAAATATAGGACAACAATACAACAAATGCTCATTAAATATTAATTAAGTGGATTCTTTTGTCTTACATCTATAAAGGATTTCATTTTAGGAATTAGCTACGTTCAAGGCATAGGTTAGTTATTTTCATTCCATAGCTTCTCGTCTTCCAATTGTGTATATTGGATCCGCAAGGATATTTCACGATAGATTGGACCGATAAAATCTACCAGGTTGTCAGCTATTAGAACACATCATCCGAAATGATGACAACAGCATACGTAAAAACAATCTCGATAAACTTTTCTATATAGACGAATCCGGACAATAGGCTTCTGACAGGAAACCGGTTTGGTGGCAATCACTCTCTAATAATACAATTACACACTTAAGAATTCAGGAAAATCAGTTGATATCCTATACCCCTGATCGGTTCTATTTTGATGACAGCTATTTGTTTCAAATGTGTTCGTAAATGTCGAATCGCATTAGCTACAGCATCGCGATCCGTTTTAGATAATCCATTTTTTATCGATCGAGACAATACGTCTATGCATATATTTTCATAAGTCAATTTCTGTTGTTCAACTTGAATGAAAGAACAAAATAGTCTTAATGAATTCTCTGTCAAACGGATATTCGTGTCTTTTTTATAGCATAAATCACCATGTTCTTCATTAAAAAATAAATCTTTTGATAATTCCACCCACTTGATTCTTTTATCCTGGATTAATGGCTCAGGAATTGGTAAGCGTTTTTCCTTTTCCAGCAATTCCTGTTGCTGTTTTTGCAGCTTTTCTTGTTTCCGTTGCAGTTCCAATCTCTGTTCCTCTTGTTGTTGATTTAATACCTGCCGTTCTTGCTCTTTTTGCTTCAACTGCAATTCTTGGTGTGCAACCCTCTGCATCTTTCGATACCAGAAACAGTATCCACCAGTAACCGAACCTAACAATAAAAGCCATCCTCCCACAATAATCCACATTAGCAGACTATGTCGCCAAACCGTTCCAAAAGGGAATTGTATATAGGCTTGTAACATGATATTTCTATCGGGATTCTCATCAATCCGATAGATAAATTGTTTTAAGGGAATCGCTTCTTCATAAAAAATACTGTCGGAGGAAGTATTAATAACATGACCATTCCATTTACAACAAATAGCTGTATTTGCCTCAATTTTACGTTCTAAAAGTGTAGTACGAAAAAGACTATCCAATAAAGTACGGGTTGAATCACGGTAAAATAAAAAATCCTGATCACACCATTCACTTTTCTCAGCACCCGATATTGCATTAGGAGATTTTTGGGGATTATAGCTCCCGAACACTCTCCCTATCTGTAACGTTTTTTCTCGCTGCAACACATCTGTAAACACAAGAGAAGACTCTGAACACAACTTATTTTGCTGTATATGAAAAGCACTCCACAGCCACCAACCGAATAAAAAGGTCAGCCCCACACAACATACTATCATCAAAATCTTTTGTTTCATATCCATTTCATCTCATCTTTCCATTGATTCCAGATTAAGTTCTCTGATAATTCGCTGACAGTCATGCTGTGGTTCAGAAAGTTACCTCAATTAATCCTTGACCGTCCATTTAATTGTTGTTTAAGTTTATTATATGTATACTTTTGCATTAATCATACTTGCTACTGAAGTAATCTTGGATTTTTTAATAATTGATAAAAAAGGAAGCGTTTTTGTAATTGCAAAACAACAAATAACAATGCCCCTATGTATAAAGGACTTAACAAAGATACTATTGCAAATGAGATAATCCCTCATTTATCAGCATCTTTATCTTATTTTAATTTAATAGTAATATGAGAAATATCTTTATCTTGCTTTTTACACTATGCTTTGTCATGTGTGCCCCCAGACAATCGGATAACACTATCTCTGTTGACTTAGATCACCCAGAGAAAGCCTCTTTATTCGACTATTTCCGTTCCATAGAACTTATTCCGTTGGAAACATCATCTGATGCTCTTGTCCAGGCAATTACCAAAGTGGTTGAACATGAGGATAAGTATTATGCATTGGATAAGCCCCAATGTCTTATTTTTGTGTTTGATAAGGCCGGTAAATTTCTATATAAAATAGGAACAAAGGGACAAGGAGCTGGAGAATATGCATTTATTTCGGATTTTAATATTAATCCCTTTTCCGGCAATCTGGAAATATTGGAACCTTATGGACGAATACATGTCTATAGTTTATTGGGGGATTTTATTGAAACCAAACGAATTTCTTATCCGGAGTTTAAGGTGGCTCACTCGCTTGCTGCTTTAGATAATGATATTTATGTGTCTCATTCTCTGTTTGAACCTAAAAAAATTGCTTATTTCGATTTGAATAAACAAGAATTATTGCATGAAGAATTTGAAGAAGATATATCTATCGGAAGTTATTCACAAATACCCTATCAATATAAAGATGAATGGTTCTTTTACCGACCGTTCCATCCTATTGTTTATAAAATAGGAAAAAAGCAGTTGGAAGCCTTTTTTAAATTTGATTTTGGGAAATACACCAAAGATGGTAGAACTGCTGTGCTCTCGCAAGAGGCTAAAATGAATTTTACTAAGAATATAGAAGAAATGTATGCTCAATATTCTTACATGATACAGGCTGTAAGACATAACGACAAATATATATTCGCATCTGTTTTGTGGAAAGATAACGACCATAGGGCAAATATCATATATGACAAATCCACCGGCAAATCCAAATATATCATAGAATTTGATGAAAAAGTGTGGTTTAACTCGTATCGTGGAGAAGAAATCATAGTTACAGACCAATATGCCATGATGCCTATCCAATGGGTTGATTTAGAAAAACGTGTGACCAAGGAGATGCTGAACGACAAGCAACAAATTATTTTGGAAAAACTGTTACAGGCGGATAGAGAACAAAATCCGATACTGATTAAATATTGGTTCAAATGAAGGGGAAATCAACACTATAATTTTAAAGTGCGTGCAGCCTATTTTTACTGTTTAATATCGGTTTATTTTTTTTGAATCTCAATTTATCATTGATCCGGAATAGGGTCGATGACAATTTGATGACATTTCTCTGACAATTTACTGACACACATGCTGTAATTCAGACAGTTACCAAAACTTATTCTTGACTGTTCATTTAACTGTTGTTTAAGTTTATTTTATCTATATTTTTGCATTAACCATGACTTGCTCCTATTAAAGTAGCCTCAAGAAATAAATATATTAAACGCTATTTTATCAGAAAGTGGTACAAAATCAGGATATTTTACTATATACACTCTTTGCTTTACTTAACAAAAAAACTAAAAGCAACCGTTAAGCAGGGAGGTAAAACACCTAGTAATGAACACGAAAGAAATTTTTAATACATTAAAAAACTATCCAACTAAAATGAAAATAATATTTTATCTGCTACCACTATTTGTCTTATTATCGTGTAGCCAAAATCAAAAAGCTGACAATTTATCAATAGAAGTTATTTCTATAAATCTAGATAAAAAAGAAAATGAAGAAATGTCTGAGTTTATTGAAAAAATAGAGCTCGTACCTCTACATACGGATACGAATAGTATTATTTCTACTTACAAAAAAATAGACTATTGTGATGAACTTGATATGTTTATAATATTAGACAAGGAATTGGTTGTTTCTCTTTTTTCAGGGGATGGCCAATTCATTGCTAATTCAAAAAACGTAATTGGGGAAGGTCCGAATGAGTATAGAACTGCAGTCGACGTTATTTACAATCCCTTTTCAAGAGCCATAGAAATACTAAATCCATATGGAACAATATATAGATACAATACATCTTTTCAATTTATAGAGAAAATTAGTCTTGAACAGAACAGTAAAATATTCTCCCGATTTGTATCTATTAGTAATAATGAATACATTCTTACCCCTGTGATGTCTGGATACAAAGATGCTACCATAGTATTTTGCAATTATAACAAAAAGAAAATTATCAAAAGTATTAGTTATGAAGAAGATTGTATTTCTTCTATAACAATGAACTATAACCCATTCTTCACCTCCAATAATAACCTTATATTTTCCCCATTGTGTTTAAATTATAGTTTTTACCAAGTAGATCGAGTCAATCAGGATATCTCGCCTATAATAAAGCTTGATTTCGGTGATAATACTATACAAAAAGAATCATTAATCGAAAAATTTGCTATAAATAACAGTTCAAAAGTATACCACCATTCCAATTGAAAAGTATACCAGCTAATCAGAAAAAATAGAGGCTAATGTCAGCACTTGATGGAGTGCAGGCGTAGCCGAAACGGAATCAAGTGCT